>NZ_DATCNW010000344.1:0-5175 GCF_036565025.1 Pengzhenrongella sp. | reverse complement strand
CCGCCAGCCCCAGCCCGCCGCGACGCTCAGGCCGAGCGCGAGCGGTGCGAGCAGCCCGAACGACGAACCGACGCCGTTCGCCTCGACGACCGCGGCCGCGCTCGCCGCCCCGTGGTGGACCGACAGGGCCGGCAGCGCCGCGCAGAGCAGCAGGGTGCCGCCCATCGCGGTGACGAACGCGCCCGGCAGGGTCGTCGTGAGGGTGCTTCCGGAGACCAGGATCCCGACGCCGGCGGCGAGGCTCGCGGACGCCACGAGCAGCGTGCCGCGGCGCCCGAGCCGTGCGACCAGCGGGGCGCTGATGAAGGCGCACAGCACCGTGCCCGCGGCCATCGACGTCCCGTGCAGCCCCGCCGTCGCCTTGCTGATGTGCTGCTCGGCGGCGATCAGGGGCACGCTCGGGGAGAAGCTGTAGAGCAGCCAGCCCCATGCGACGAAGTGGGCGTACAGCGCGACCGTGACCCGGTCGCGGTGCAGCCGGACGGCGACGATCGGCGCGATCGAGCCGGCGGGCGGCCCGCCCGAGGAGCCCGACTCAGCCAAGGCGGTCGACCACGTGGTCGACGCACGCGGTGAGCGCCTGCACGTCCCCGGGGTCGACGGCGGGGAACATCGCCACGCGCAGCTGGTTGCGGCCGAGCTTGCGGTACGGGTCGATGTCCACGACGCCGTTCGCGCGCAGCACCGCGGACACCGCCGCGGCGTCGATCCGCTCGTCGAGGTCGATCGTGCCGACCACGTTCGAGCGGGCCGCCGGGTCCGCGACGAACGGGGTGGCCCACTCGCGCGCCTGCGCCCAGTCGTACAGGTGGCCCGCGGAGGTCGCGGTCCGCGCAGCGGCCCAGGGCAGGCCGCCGTTGTCTAGCATCCAGGTGAGCTGCTCCGCGAGCAGCACGAGGGTCGCGATCGCCGGGGTGTTCAGCGTCTGGTCCGCGCGCGAGTTCACGATCGCGGTGCTCAGCGACAGGAACTGCGGCACCCAGCGTCCGCTCGTCTCGATCTGCGTCGCGCGCTCGACGGCGGCGGGCGAGAGCAGCGCGAGCCACAGCCCGCCGTCGGACGCGAAGGACTTCTGCGGCGCGAAGTAGTACGCGTCGGTCTCCGCGACATCGACGGCGAGCCCGCCCGCGGCCGACGTCGCGTCCACGACGGTCAGCGCGCCCTGCTCGCTCGAGCCGGGGACGCGGCGCACCGGCGCCATCACCCCGGTCGACGTCTCGTTGTGCGGCCACGCGTACACGTCGACGCCGTCCTGGAGCTCCGGCAGGGCGAGCCCGCCCGGCTCGGCGCGCCGGATCGTCGGATCGGCGAGGAACGGGGCTCGGTGCACGGCTGCGGCGAACTTCGCACCGAACTCCCCGAACGACGCGAACTGGGCGCGGTCCCGCACCAGGCACAGGGACGCGAGGTCCCAGAACGCCGTCGACCCGCCGTTGCCCAGCGCGACCTCGTAGCCGTCGGGCAGCGCGAACAGGTCGGCCAGGTCCCGCCGGATGCGCCCGACGAGCGAGCGCACCGGCGCCTGCCGGTGCGAGGTGCCCAGCAGCGTGCCGCCGACCGCTGCGAGCGCCGCGACCTGGTCGGGTCGTACCTTGCTCGGGCCGGAGCCGAAGCGCCCGTCGCCGGGCAGCATCCCGGCGGGGATGACGATGTCGGGGATCGCGGCGGGGGTCTGGACGGCAGTGGGCTCGGGCACGGCGCGAGCCTAGGCGCTCGCTCGTGACACGGGCCACCAGTGCAGCGTCCATAGCACGTAGCCTGTCGTCAGCGCGTGAATTGACTTACCTGGAGGCAGTTGCCGTGAGTGACCTGATCGACACCACCGAGATGTACCTGCGGACCATCTTCGAGCTGGCTGAGGAAGGCATCGTCCCGCTTCGCGCGCGGATCGCCGAGCGCCTCGGGCACTCCGGCCCGACCGTCTCGCAGACCATCGCCCGCATGGAGCGCGATGGGCTCGTCATCGTCAGCGGCGACCGGCACCTCGAGCTCACCGAGGCCGGGCTGCTCAAGGCGACGCGCGTGATGCGCAAGCACCGCCTCGCCGAGCGCCTGCTCACCGACGTCATCGGGCTGGACTGGGAGTTCGTCCACGAGGAGGCGTGCCGGTGGGAGCACGTGATGAGCGACCGCGTGGAGAAGCGCCTGCTCAACCTGCTCGACCACCCGCACCACTCGCCGTACGGCAACCCGATCCCGGGCCTCGCCGAGCTGGGGGAGGAGCGCGAGCAGGAGGACTTCCTGCACGGCGTCGTGGCGCTCGCCGAGGTCGCGCCGGTGAACGGTGAACCTGCGCGCGCCGTCGTCGCGCGCCTCGGGGAGCCGCTCCAGACGGACATCGAGCTGCTGGTCCGTCTCGAGAGCGCCGGGGTGACGCCGGGCTCGGAGATCTCCGTCGAGCGGGGCCCGAACGTCCTGATCGTCGGCGCGCCGGGCGCGGAGATCTTCCTCGATCTGCCCGACGAGGTTTCCCGCCACATCTTCGTCGTCGCCGGCTGACGCCTGCGTGACCGGGCGGATCTCACCGCTGCGACCTGCGCATTCGTGTGCGTCCGGCGAGCTCGCCGGCCCTTGGGCGTCGGCCCTCGCCCGCCGCCGTGCTATGACGGCGATCGCGCTGTGACATCCGTCACCGTAATCAGAACGTGACATTCGACGGCGGGGTCCAGTACGTTCGACTCGCTCCTCGGATCTCTTGTCCGGTGGAGACCTTGAGCGGAATGCCTAATCCTGCCGCCGCAAGGGGTTCCGTACGACTTCGCCGGCAGGGGCGGGGGACCCAAGTGTGTGGATGCCGGTGACGGTGTCCTTGGGGTGAAGCCGGGTGGACGTCGGTAACGACGGCCGGCCGGCCGGGTGTGTTCCTCCCATCCGAACCCGACAGCTGACCTCGTAGGCGTCTGGAGGCAAGACGTGACGACTGTGAGCCCTGCCCGCCACCGTTCCGCGCACCGACCCGCAACCCCCCTCTCCGATTTCGCCGCAGCAGCCACCGGCTCGCTCAGCATCGTCGGCCGCCGGTCCGCGATCGTCGCGGCGGCCGCGGGCCTGGTCGTGTCGACCATCGCTGCACCGGCCTCCGCCGTGCCCACGACCGAGAAGCCGGCGTCGTCGGTTCCCGCCGTGGACACCTCGGCACTGACCTCCTCGGCCCGCGCCGCGCTCGAGTCCGCGCCGGTCGTCACGGTGGCGAAGGACGCGACCTGGACGTTCGATGCCCCGGCCGTCAAGCTCGTCACCGACCCGCCGCCGCCGCCCAAGGTCGTGCCGCGGGTCGTCAAGGCCGCGTCGCGCTCGAGCGTTCGGACCGCCGCTCCCGAGGCTGCGACCGGAGTGGCGACGTCGGCCGTGCCGCAGTCGGTCTCCGGCAACGCCGTCCTCGAGATCGCCGCCCGCTACGTCGGCGTGCCGTACGTCTCGGGTGGCAAGACGCCGAGCGGCTTCGACTGCTCCGGCTTCACGTCCTACGTGTACGCACAGCTCGGCAAGTCGATCGGCGGCACGTCCTCGGCCCAGCGCTACGCCGGCACCGTCGTGTCCCGCGCCGACGCGCTGCCCGGCGACCTCATCTGGACCTCCGGCCACGTCGCGATCTACGCCGGCGGCAACCAGGAGATCGACGCACCGAAGCCCGGCGGGACGATCCAGTTCCGTGGCATCTGGCAGTCCAACCCCACCTTCATCCGGGTCGCCTGACCGCGGCTGGATCGACGGGCCTCGAGCACAGTCGTGACGCGGACCCCGGCGGCGCGCACCGCGCCCCGGGGTCCTCGTGCGCCCGGATGAGGGCTCCGCGCAGCCCCGGTCGGTAATGACTTGGGCGGTGAGGTTACGCTTGTCGCGCTTGTACCTCCACATTGCGGCCCGCCAGCCAGGCGGGTCCGACGATCAGGTCCTGGAGCTCACCGTGCTGATGCCCGCGGCGCCACCCCGACGGACGTTGCTGCTCAACGCGAGTCTTGAGCCACTGTGCGTGGTGAGCGTGCACCGCGCCGTCGTCCTGGTGCTCAATGGCAAGGCCATGGTGCTCGAGACGGACGGTCGCGTGCTGCACTCCGAGCACTCCGCGGTTCCGCTGCCGCTCGTGATGTGCCTGGTCCGCTACGTGCACGTGCCGCACCGCCGGACCGTCCCCCCGAGCCGGCGCACAGTGCTGCACCGCGACAAGAACCGGTGCGCCTACTGCGGCGGGCTGGCGGACACGGTGGACCACGTGCAGCCGCGCTCGCGCGGTGGCCGGCACGAGTGGACGAACGTCGTCGCGGCGTGCAGCCGATGTAACCACCGCAAGGCGGACCGGCTGCTCGTCGAGCTCGGGTGGGAGTTGCCGTTCGTTCCGCACCCACCGCGCGGGGCAGCCGCGCTGTTCGCGGCCACGGTCCGGACCGACCCGTCGTGGACGGCCTACCTCGTGGCCTGACCTGCAGCGCGAAACACCCTCCCGTCAGGTCAAAGGACCGTGCAGTCCGGGCCAAGTCCGGGGTATTTTCTTACACAGACCTGACCGAAATTGGTCCGGCATGCCGGAAGGAAAGACCATGACGCGCGATGACGTAGTGCTGGTCGGTGTGGACGGCTCCGACGCCAGCCTGCACGCCCTGGACTGGGCGGTCGCCGCGGCGCTGACCCACGGCTTTGCTGTGCAGCTCGTGTGTGCCTACTCCCTTCCCTCGTTCACCGCCGCCTCGCTCGACGGTGGCTACGCGGCGCTCGACGACACCGCGATCCAGGCGGGCGCCCGGGCGGTGCTCGCCGAAGCCCAGGTCCGGGCGGAGGCCCGCGGCGCGAAGGTCACGACGACCGTCGCGACCGGGGACGCCACCGGGGTCATGGTGGAGATGTCCCGCAAGGTGCGGCTCGCCGTGGTGGGCACGCGGGGCCGGGGCGGGTTCGCCGACCGGCTGCTCGGCACCGTCTCCTCGGCGCTGCCCGCGCACGCGCACTGCCCGACGGTCGTGGTGCCGATGCGCGCCGCGAACCGGGAGGGCGACGTCGACCTGGCGCCGCCCGCCCCGATCCGCCGCATCGTCGTGGGCGTGGACGGCTCGCCGGCGTCGGACATCGCGCTGCGGCAGGCGATCCGGGAGGCGAAGGCCTGGGGCGCCCAGCTGTCCGCGGTCGCCGGCGTCCCGCTCGGTTCTGGTGCGGGCGCGCTCGCCTGGCTGCCGGCGGCGG
>NZ_DATCNW010000343.1:0-4423 GCF_036565025.1 Pengzhenrongella sp. | reverse complement strand
GGGCTGACGCGCCCGCCGTCGGGCCGGCCGCACCGGACCCGCGGCGCGCGAATGGAATCATGGATGCCATGCCCGACGCCCCGCCCAGTGCGAAGCTCCTGCGACGACGGCGGCAGTACCTGGCCGACGAACGTGCCGAGGCTGCCGTCTACCGCGACCTCGCCGGCCGCCGCACGGGCGAGGAACGCGCCATCCTGCTCGCCCTGGCCCACGCCGAGGGGCGGCACGAGGCGCACTGGCTCGCCCTGCTCGGTGACGACGTCGGGCGCGTGCCGCACGGCGACTTCCGCACCCGCATCCTCGGTCTGCTCGCCCGCAGGTTCGGGTCGGTGTTCGTGCTCGCGCTCGCGCAGCGCGCGGAGGCCCGCTCCGGCTACGCGACCGACGACGACGCGACTGCCGCGATGGCGGCGGACGAGCAGATCCACGAGGAGGTCGTGCGAGCCCTCGCCACCCGCGGCCGACTGCGCATCTCCGGGACCTTCCGGGCCGCCGTCTTCGGTGCGAACGACGGGTTGGTGAGCAACCTCGCGCTCATCCTGGGCATCGGCGCGACCGGTGTGGCGCACCAGACGGTGCTGCTCACCGGGTTCGCGGGCCTGCTCGCGGGCGCGATGTCGATGGCCGCGGGCGAGTACGTCTCGGTGCGCTCGCAGCGAGAGCTGCTCGAGGCATCGGCGCCGAGCCCGGACACCCGCACGGCCGTCCTGTACCTGGACGTCGACGCCAACGAGCTCGAGCTGGTCTACCGGGCGCGCGGAATGGGCGAGGAGGACGCCGCGGCCCGCGCGCGCGAGGTGCTGCAGGCGGCCCTCGGGGACCCGGCCGACCGCGCGACTGGCCCGTTGCTGCCGAACGGCGCGGACCTGCCACTCGACAACGCCCTGGCCGACGGCGGCCCGACCGGTGACGAGCGGCCCGACGAGCACGAGTCCGTCGGCACCGCCGTCGGCGCCGCGGCGTCGAGCTTCTGCTTCTTCGCCTCGGGCGCGCTCGTCCCGATCCTGCCGTACCTGTTCGGCCTGGAGGGCCTGCCCGCCGTGCTGGTCGCCGCCGCGCTCGTCGGTCTGGCGCTGCTCGGGACCGGCGCGACGGTGGGCGTGCTGTCCGGTGGCCCGCCGGTGCGCCGGGCGCTGCGCCAGCTGGCGATCGGCTTCAGCGCCGCCGGCGTCACGTACGGCCTGGGCCTGCTCTTCGGCGCAACCGTCGGCTAGCGGTTCTTGCCGCGAGATGCGAGTTGTTGTCCTCGCTCAGGCGCGATCCGCACGACAACGACTCGCAATCTCGCGCTTGAAACTGACCTGCTGGGAGGTCCCCGGGGTCGGCGCGCGGACGCTCCGAGCGCGGTTGAAAGGTCCGCGCCGCCTTCGGGCCTACGCTCGATGCACGCGGGAAGGGCTCGCGTAGCGAGGAGTTGACCATGCAGGGCAAGGCAGCAGCATTCATCGTCGGAGCCGGCCTGGGGTTCGCCCTGGCCACCCGCGCCGGGCGTGAGCAGCTCGACAAGGTCAAGGTCCTGGCGCAGGACGCCTGGGCCGACCCACGGGTCCAGTCGCAGGTCACCGACATCTCGACGAAGGTCACCTACTTCGCCAAGACCGAGGGATCCGCGCTCAAGGACCGGGTCACCGACTTCGCGAAGACCGAAGGAATCCCGATCAAGGACAGGTTCACCGACACCGTGAGGTCGGTCGTGGGCTCCGTCAAGGGCGCCGTCAGCGACGCCGCCTGAGCGGTTCTCTCCCGCACGACGGCGCCGCGACGCGTCCCTGACGGGCCAGCGCCCGGCGGCCCTCAGGGGCGCGGCACGTTGCGCAGGTTTGAGCGAGCCATCGACATGACCTCGCCCATCCCGCCGCCGAGGATCTCCTTGCTCATCGCGGTCGTGAACCCGGCGACCTGCTTGCGCGTGATCTTCGGCGGCAGCGCCAGGGCGCGCGGGTCGGTGACCAGGTCGACGAGCGCCGGTCCCGGGTGCGCGAACGCGTCGCGGAGCGCCGCCCGGATGTCGGTCGGCTGCTCGACCCGCACCGCGTGGATGCCGACGGCGCGGGCCACGGCCGCGTAGTCGATGCTCGGGGAGTCGGTCCCGAAGCTGGGCAGGCCCTCGACGAGCATCTCCAGGCGCACCATGCCGAGCGTCGCGTTGTCGAACAGCACGATCTTGACCGGAAGCTCGAGGGCCTTGAGCGTCACGAGCTCGCCGAGCAGCATCGACAGCCCGCCGTCGCCGGCCATCGCGATGACCTGGCGTCCGGGGTGGGACAGCGCCGCGCCGATCGCGTGCGGGACGGCGTTCGCCATCGAGCCGTGCAGGAACGAGCCGATCACGCGCCGGCGCCCGTTGGGCGTGATGTATCGCGCGGCCCAGACGTTGCACATGCCGGTGTCGACCGTGAAGACGGCGTCCTCGGCGGCCTCCTCGTCGAGGGTCACCGCGGCGTACTCCGGGTGGATCGGCGTCTGGTGCTCGACGTCCTTGGTGTACGCGCCGACGACGCCGGACATCGCCTTCTTGTGCTTGCTCACCATCGCGTTGAGGAAGCGCCGGCTCTTGTTGCGCTTGACGAGCGGGAGCAGCGCGCGCACCGTCTCCCCGACGTCACCGAGCACGGCGAGGTCCATCCGTGTTCGCCGCCCGAGCCGGGTCGGGGAGATGTCCACCTGCGCGGTGCGCACCCCGGCGGGCAGGAACTGGTCGTACGGGAAGTCGGTGCCGAGCAGGATCAGCAGGTCCGCGCCCTCGAGCGCGGCCTGGCACGCGCCGTACCCGAGCAGGCCGCTCATCCCGACGTCGAACGGGTTGTCGTACTGGATGTGCTCCTTGCCGCGCAGGCTGTGCCCGATCGGTGCGCCGAGCTTGTCGGCAAGAGCGATCACGTCGTCGTGCGCGGCCGCGGTGCCAGCCCCCGCGAAGATCGTGACGGTCTTCGCGGCCTCGATCGCGTCGGCGAGGGCGCGGACGTCCTGCTCCGCGGGGATGACGCGGGGGGCGTTCGGGCGGGTGAGGATGTCGATCGCGGCCTCGGGGACGTCGAGCTCCGCGACGTCGCCCGGGAGGGTGAGGACCGCGACGCCAGGCGCACCATAGGCGTGGTGGATCGCGCTGCGGATCACGCGCGGCGCCTGGTCGGCGCTCGAGATCATCTCGGAGTACACCGAGCACTCGGTGAACAGCCGGTCGGGGTGCGTCTCCTGGAAGTATCCGGTGCCGATCTGCGAGCTCGGGATGTGCGAGGCGATCGCGAGCACCGGCACGCGTGAGCGGTTCGCGTCGTACAGGCCGTTGATGAGGTGCAGGTTGCCCGGCCCGCAGGACCCGGCGCACACGGCGAGCCTTCCCGTGAGCTCGGCCTCGGCGGCCGCGGCGAACGCGCCGGCCTCCTCGTGGCGGACCTGCACCCACTCGATACCCTCGGTACGCCGGACGGCGTCGACCACGGGGTTGAGACTGTCGCCCACGATCCCGTAGACGTGTTTCACGCCGGCGGCAACGAGCTGGTCAACGAGCTGGTCGGCAACGGAACGGGCGCGGGCCATGACGGCTCCTGAAAGTGGACGACGGGATGCTTTCATTGTGGGCCCGAAGGCCTACTCGGACCCGGCGAGGAGCCCCTAAGGTCCTGCCTCGTTCGTCACCGTCGTGGGTCACGCTCGTGGATCACTGTCGTGGGTCACGCTCGTGGGTCACAGCCTCTGGATCACACCTCGTGGGTCACGACTCGTCGCGTGCCGGCTCCGAGACGTCGTCGTCCCTGGTCGCGGCCGGGCCGTCGTCGGGCAGGCCGCTGTCCGCGCGCAGGGTGCCCAGCGCGGCGAGGGTCGCCACGACGGCGAACCCGGCGGCGACCGCGACCACGGTGAAACCGCCGTGGGAACCGGCCCGGTCGATCATGACGCCCGCGATCGACGACCCGAACGACACCCCGACACCGAGCGCCGTGCCGACCCAGGTCAGGCCCTCGGTGAGCCGGCTCGCCGGCACGCAGTGCTGGACCAGGCCGTTGCCGTTGATCAGGCTGGGCGCGATCGCGAACCCCGTCACGAACATCACCAGGGCGAGCGCGGGGATGCTGGTGGCCAGGAAGAACAGCGAGACGCCAACGGCGAGCGCGACCACGCCGATCGCGAACCGTCTCGGAAGCGGCATGACCCAGTGCCGCGCGCCGTAGCCGAGGCCGGAGATCATCGAGCCGGCCGCGAACGCCGCGAGCACGAACCCCGCCGCGGCCTTCGAGCCGTGCTCCTGCGCGAACGCCACCGTCGCCACGTCGGTCGCGCCGAAGATCGCGCCCATAACGACGAACACCGCGGCGAGCACCGGCATGCCCGGTGTGCGCATGACGCTGCGGGTGCGCAGCAGGCTGCTCGCGCGCGCGAGCCGACCGGCCGGTGCGGGCCCGCCGGCCCCGCCGGCCCCGCC
>NZ_DATCNW010000342.1:0-4886 GCF_036565025.1 Pengzhenrongella sp. | reverse complement strand
TCCTATAGGACGTCAACGCTCGGACGTTGAGGGGTTTTCTTGCGTTAGCGGGTGGGGATGATCTGGGCGAGGATGCCGACGCCGGCCGCGAGCAGCAACAGGACCGTGACGTCGATCACGCGGGAGCGGACCGCGAGGGCGACGGGTCCCGGGGCAGGCAGCAGCGCGCGGGCGGCGGCCGCCACGATGAGCACGAGGGCCATCGCGAGCGCACCGATCGGCACGCCCACCGTCTGAGTGAGGGCCACCGAGATCACGATCCCCGCGCAGGTCCACCACAACGACCGGCTGCGGCCCGCCGCCAGGGACGCGCGGGCGGCCGCGCGCGCGTCGAGTGGCTGCGCGACGACGGGTTGCGGCACGACGGGTTCCACGGCGTCGGGGTGCGCGGCGTCGGGCTGCCCGGCGTCCGGCTGCCCGGCGTCCGGGTGCTGCACGACAGGTTGCACGACGACGGGTTCCGCGATGACCGGTTGGGCGACAGCGGGCTGTGCGATGACGGGCTGCGCGACAGCGGGCTGCGCGACCGGCTGCGCGATGACCGGTTGTACGACCGCGGGGTCGGTTCGTTCTGCGCTCGCCCCGGCGCGCCCTGCTTGCTGGTCCTGCTGCATCGGTCCACCTCCCGACCGGAGACTACCTTTGCCAGGTGCCCGACCGACTCCTGCCCGTCGCCCCGCGCGCCATCGAGCGCCTGCCCGAGCCGGTGGGGCCACCGGCGCACCCGGTCCGCTCCGTCGTCGTCGTCGGGGCCGGCCTCGCCGGGGCCCAGAGCGTCGCCGCGCTGCGAGCCCAGGGCTTCGACGGTCGGGTGACGCTGCTCGGCGCCGAGGGCCGCGCGCCGTACGACCGCCCGCCGCTGTCCAAGCACCTGCTCGACCGCCGTGATCCGGCGTGGCTCACCGACGAGCTGGGCGTCGACGTCGCGGCCCTCGCCGACGACGTCCGCCTCGCCACCCCCGCCACCGGCCTCGTCGTGCGCCCCACCGGCGTGCGTGTCGCCACTGCGCAGGGGGAGGTCCTGGCCGATGCCGTCGTCCTCGCGTCCGGCTCGCACAGCGTCCGCCCACCCCACTGGTCCGGCGCGCTGACGCTGCACACCGCCGACGACGCCGCGATCCTGCGCGACCTGCTGCACCCCGGGTCGCGCCTCGTGATCGTCGGAGCGGGCTGGATCGGGGCCGAGGTGGCGGGCGTTGCCGCGGCCGCGGGAGTCGAGGTCACCGTCGTTGAGGCGGCGACGACGCCGCTCGCGGTCGCTCTCGGCGGCTTCGTCGGGGGCCTGGTCGCCCCCTGGTACGCGGCCGCCGGGGTGCCCCTGCTCGCCGGCGTCCCGGCCGACGACGTCCGCGCCGACGGGGTCCGGCTCGCGGACGGGCGCGAGCTCCCCGCCGACGTCGTGCTGGTGGCGGTCGGCGCGCGTCCGGCGACCGCCTGGCTCAGGACATCGCTCCCCCGCGACCCGGACGGCTCCCTGCGGGTCGACGAGGGCTACGGCGTGCTCGGCGTACCGGGGCATGTGCGTGCGGTCGGGGACATCGCCAGACGCTGGTCGGCGCGGCACGGCTGGGTCGCCGGCGGGCACTGGGACGGTGCCCTGCGCGGGCCGGCGACCGCGGTGCGCGCCCTGCTGGGGGCGCGAGACGCACCGGCGCCCGGTACCGCCGTCGGCTCGGCCGACGACCCCGCCCCGTACGTCTTCTCGACCCAGCTCGGCCACGATCTCGTCCTTAACGGCCAACACCGTCCCGGCGACGAGGTCGTCCTGCGCGGGGACCCCACCGGCACCGGCGGCTGGACCGCCCTGTGGTTCACCCCCGAGTTGTCAGCCCCAACGCGGACCCTGGCGCGCGCTGGATCTGACAAGTCGGTGGGGCGCGAGCTGACGGCCGCGCTCGCGGTCGACCGGCCCCGGGACGTCGCCGCGGCGCGCCGCCTGTTCACGGCCGCCGCTCTGCCGGTGCTGGACCCGACGGTCGCCGGCGATCCCACCCGCCCGCTGCGCGACGCCGCCGTCTGACGCTCGCCGAGAAGTCAAAATCCGCCCATCCGATCGCAACGAGACAGGCGGAAATTGACTTCTCGGTGGCTGCTCGAGGGGACTGAGCCGAATGACAGGCCCACGCGCGGGGGCGGATGTGGGCCGACGCGCGTCGATCTGCGCGGGCTCATCCCAGTACTCGCCCCCGGTCGGTCAGTGGGCGAAGTGGCGGGTCCCGGTGAGGTACAGGGTGATGCCCGCCGCCTCGGCGGCCGCGATGACCTCGGCGTCGCGCACCGAGCCGCCGGGCTGCACGACGGCGCGCACACCGGCGTCGAGCAGCACCTGGAGCCCGTCGGCGAACGGGAAGAACGCATCGGACGATGCGACCGAGCCGGCGGCCCGCTCCCCGGCGCGCTCGACGGCGAGCCGGCACGAGTCGACCCGGTTGACCTGCCCCATCCCGACGCCGACCGACGCACCGCCCGATGCCAGCAGGATCGCGTTCGACTTCACCGCGCGCACCGCGCGCCACGCGAACACGAGGTCCGCGAGCGTGGCCTCGTCGGCGGGCTTTCCCGCGGCGAGCTGCCAGGCGGCCGCGTCGTCGCCGGGCGCGTCGATCCGGTCGCTCAGCTGCATGAGCAGGCCGCCGCTGATCGGGCGGAACTCGGCCGCCCGGCGCGGTGCCCCGTCGACGACGAGCAGCCGGAGGTTCTTCTTCGCGGTGAGGATCTCCAGGGCGGCCGGCTCGAAGCCGGGCGCCACGACGACCTCCGTGAAGACGGGCGCCACCTGGGCGGCCATCTCGGCGGTGACCACGCGGTTCGTCGCGATCACGCCGCCGTACGCGGACAGCGGGTCGCAGGCGTGCGCCTTCGCGTGCGCCTCGGCGATGTCCTGCCCGACGGCGATGCCGCACGGGTTGGCGTGCTTGATGATCGCGACGGTCGGGCCGGTCTGGTCGTGGGCGGCGCGCCAGGCGGCGTCGGCGTCCACGTAGTTGTTGTAGCTCATCTCCTTGCCGTGCAGCTGGTTCGCCTGCGCCAGGCCGACGGTCCCGTCACCCTGCGTGTACAACGCTGCGGGCTGGTGCGGGTTCTCGCCGTAGCGAAGGACCGTGCTGCGGTTCCAGGTCGCGCCGACCCAGGCGGGGAACGGTGAGCCGGCTGCGGGGCCCTCGGTGGCAGCGGGCGCAAGCACGCTGCCGAACCAGCTCGCAACGGCGACGTCGTACGTCGCGGTGTGCACGAACGCGGCGGCCGCCAGCGCCCGTCGCTCGGCGAGCGTGAAACCGCCGTCGGCCCCGCCCGCGGCGGCGGCAGCGATCGCACCGTAGGCCGCGGGGTCCACGACGACCGCGACGCTCGGGTGGTTCTTCGCGGCGGCCCGGACCATGGACGGCCCGCCGATGTCGATCTGCTCGACGCACTCGTCGGGCGTCGCGCCGGACGCGACGGTCGCCGCGAACGGGTAGAGGTTGACGACCACCAGGTCGAAGGCCGCGATCCCGAGCTCGGCGAGCTGCGCGAGGTGCTCGGGGCGGCGGGTATCGGCGAGGATCCCGGCGTGCACGCGCGGGTGCAGCGTCTTGACCCGCCCGTCGAGGCACTCCGGGAAGCCGGTCAGCTCCTCGACCGGGGTGACCGGGACACCGGCGGCGGCGATCGTCGCGGCGGTCGAGCCGGTCGAGACGAGCTCGACGCCCGCCGCGTGCAGGGCGGTGGCGAGCTCGACCAGGCCGGTCTTGTCGTACACGCTGACCAGCGCGCGGCGCAGCGGACGGCGGGTGGCGGCGGCGGTCGGATCGACCACTGCGTCGAGGGGGCTGGGGGTCGTGGACATCGGGTTCTCCCGGGTCGGCATGGCGCGTGCGCAGGCACGCAGATGGACCCAGGCGCCCAGGCGAACGGCGCTCCGGCGGGGAACTACGGCCGCTCCCCGGTGGTTGAACCCACCTCAGGTACGCCAGTCACGGCCAGTGCCAGGGTAACGGACGCCAGACCCTCAGCAGGCGGCAGCCGCGATGTGCCGGAAGCCGTCAGCCGACGACGACGCGCCGGCCGTCGAGCGTCAGGCCGCCGCGCGCGATCCGACCTACCCAGTCGACGAGCAGTGCGCGCTCGACGACCCGGATCCGCTCGTGCAGGCTCGCCTCGTCGTCGTCGGGCTCGACGGCGACGGCCGCCTGGGCGACGATCGGGCCGGTGTCGACGCCGGCGTCCACGACGTGCAGCGTGCAGCCGGTGATCTTGACACCGTGCTCGAGGGCGTCGCGGACCCCGTGCGCGCCCGGGAACGACGGCAGCAGCGCGGGGTGCGTGTTGAGCACGCGCCCCGGGAACCGGCCGAGGAACGTCGCGCCGAGGATCCGCATGAAGCCTGCGCTGACCACCAGGTCGGGGCGGAACACCCCGACGGCGTCGGCCAGGCCGCGGTCCCAGTGGGCCCGGTCCTCGAAGTCGCGCGGCGCGACGACGGCGGTCGGCACCCCCGCCGCGCGGGCCACGTCCAGGCCGCCCGCGGCGGGCTTGTCGCTCACCACGCCGACCACGCGGGCGCCGTAGCCGGCATCGGCGTGCGCGGCGAGCAGAGCGGCGAGGTTCGTCCCGGCGCCGGAGACGAGCACGACGACGCGCCGCGCACTCGTGGTGCCGACGGGCTCACCGTTCGGGGTGGTTGGGCTCGTCGTGCGGGACGACCTCGCGGCGGGGTCTGGCGTCTTGGCGGCTGCGGTCACGGCGACGACCCTACCGAGCCCGGGCGGGCGGACCGGTCCTCGCCCGCGCCCGCCGTGGGGAACAATGGGAGGAGTGCAGCCGCGGGCCGCGCCGTGGCCGGTCGGCCACCTGGCACAGGACCGCGAGAGGACTCAGGAGGGCACGTGGGCAATCCGTACGCACCG
>NZ_DATCNW010000341.1:0-2843 GCF_036565025.1 Pengzhenrongella sp. | reverse complement strand
CCGAGCAGGTCACACAGTCGGGACAGCCGCCTCGGCGAGCTCCCGGGCGAGCGCGGAGTCCACCCGGGCGCGCAGGGCGGTGCCCGCCACCGAGTCGCGCGACGGCGAGGTCGAGCAGCTCGTCGACCTTCGCCGCGGCGTCAGACGGCGGGATCGGCTTTGGCACCGGGACAGCCTAGTCCGGGCGCCGCGCCCGCCCCGACGCCGGGTGGCGGGCCTGTGGACGGGCGCGAGCCGAGCAGGTCACACAGTCGGGACAGCCGCCTCGGCGAGCTCCCGGGCGAGCGCGGAGTCCACCCGGGCGCGCAGGGCGGTGCCCGCCCCGGTGTGCTCCTCGGCCTCGATGTCACCGTCGCGGTGCACGCGGCTGACCAGGTCACCGCGGTCGTACGGGATGACCAGGTCGACGGCGACCCCCGGGCGCGGCAGCTGGTCGGCGATCAGCGCGAGCAGCTCGTCGATGCCCTCGCCGGTGTGCGCGGAGACCACGATCGAGTGCACCTCACGCGAACGCAGCCGTGCGATGGCGTCGGGGTCGGCGATGTCCGCCTTGTTGAGGATGATCACCTCGGGCACGTCGAGCGCGCCCGGGATGTCCGCGAAGACATGGCGAACCGCGGAGATCTGGCCCTCCGGGTCGGGGTGCGCGGCGTCGACGATGTGCAGCACGAGGTCGGCGTCGGCCACCTCCTCCAGCGTGGAGCGGAACGCCTCGATCAGCTGGTGCGGCAGGGCGCGGACGAAGCCGACCGTGTCGGTGAGCGTGTACACCCGCCCGTCACTGGTCTCCGCGCGGCGCACGGTCGGGTCCAGGGTCGCGAACAGCGCGTTCTCGACCAGCGCCCCGGCCCCGGTCAGGCGGTTGAGCAGCGAGGACTTGCCGGCGTTCGTGTACCCCGTGATGGCGACCGAGGGGATGGAGTTGCGCTTGCGCGAGGAGCGCTTGGTGACACGCGCAGGCTCCATCGCGGCGATCTCGCGGCGCAGCTTGGCCATCCGCGTGCGGATCCGGCGCCGGTCGATCTCCATCTTCGTCTCACCAGGCCCGCGCGAGCCGATCCCGGCACCGGCGGCCACCCGGCCACCGGCCTGGCGGGACATCGACTCACCCCAGCCGCGCAGTCGCGGCAGGAGGTACTCGAGCTGGGCGAGCTCGACCTGAGCCTTGCCCTCCCGGGACTTCGCGTGCTGGGCGAAGATGTCCAGGATCAGCGCGGTCCGGTCGACGACCTTGACCTTGACGATGTCCTCGAGCGAGCGCCGTTGGGAGGGCGCGAGCTCGGTGTCGACGATGACCGTGTCGGCGCCGGTCGCGGCCACCACGGCTGCGAGCTCGGCAGCCTTGCCGGACCCGAGATAGGTGCTCGGGTCGGGTTTGGCCCGCCGCTGCAGCATCCCGTCGAGGACCTCCGAACCGGCAGTCTCGGCAAGAGCCGCGAGCTCGGCGAGCGAGACCTCCGCGTCCTGGACGGTCCCCTGGCCCCAGATGCCGACCAGCACGACCTTCTCCAGGCGCAGCTGGCGGTACTCGACCTCGGTGACGTCCTCGAGCTCGGTGGAGAGCCCGGCGACGCGGCGCAGCGACGTGCGCTCCTCGAGCTCGAGCTGGTCGCCGTCGTACGAGGAGTGCACGGTGCTGCCGGTGCCGACCGCGGTGCCGGCTCGCGCCAGGACTCGCGCGACGACGTCGCCCGCGACGTCCTGGGCACTGCGCGGTGCCGGTGACCCCCCTGTCGGCTGCGGCGCGCCGAACGCCTTGCTAGTGTCCGGAACGTCGGCCGCGCCGTCTGGCGTCGGGCCGGTGTGGGGGTGGGTCACGTAGTGCCTTCTCTCTGTGGCTGCCATGAAGCCTGCCACGCCCGGGCGCCGATGAGCGAGCCAATTCGCTGCGGGCGTGACCCGCGTAGGGTGCCCCCGTGCCAGACGCCGCCCCCCAGCCCGTTTCCGACGGCTCCCCCGACAGCCCGCTCGACGCCGCCGAACCCAGTTCGCCGGCCGGCTCGCCGGACCACTACTTCACCGCGCGACCGGCGTCCGACGACGAGCGGCGCACGATCACCGTGCCGCTCGGCGGGCGGGAGCTCGAGCTCGAGAGCGCGAGCGGCGTGTTCTCCCCCGGGCACCTGGACCAGGGCACCGGGGTGCTCCTGCGGTCCGTGCCCGCCCCGCCGCCGACCGGTGACCTGCTCGACCTGGGCTGCGGCTGGGGGCCGATCGCGCTGAGCCTGGCGCTCGAGTCCCCGCGCGCGCGGGTCTGGGCCGTGGACGTCAACGAGCGTGCGCTCGACCTCGTGCGTCGCAACGCCGAGCGCCTCGGGCTGAGCAACGTCCGCGCCGTCCTGCCCGACGACGTGCCCGACGACGTCACCCTGTCGGCGCTGTGGTCCAACCCGCCGATCCGGGTCGGCAAGCCCGCGCTGCACGCGATGCTGCTGCGCTGGCTGCCGCGGCTCGCGCCCGGGGCGCAGGGACACCTCGTCGTCCAGCGCAACCTCGGAGCCGACTCCCTGCACCGCTGGCTCGCCGAACAGCTCGGCGAGAACGCCGCAATCAGCGTGGTGGCGACCGCCAAGGGATTCCGGGTGCTGCGGATCGACGCCGCGGGGGCGCAGCCCGCCTGACGCCCTCGAGCTGCCCGGTCCAGGACTCCCCGCGGGTCGGTTCGAGGCGCGAGATGCGAGTTGTTGTGGCTCTCTGACCGATCCGTGGGTCATTTTCGGCCAGGGGGACGGGTCGGTGGCCGAGCTACCAGGTGCTGTCTTGGTTTGGCAGCCGTGGTGATCGCTCGGCTCGACGCAGGGTCAGGCAGACTGCGGCGCGTCAGATCCCGTATCGCTGCCCGA
>NZ_DATCNW010000340.1:0-4831 GCF_036565025.1 Pengzhenrongella sp. | reverse complement strand
TTGACGTCCTATAGGACGTCAACGCTCGGACGTTACGGAGATAAAGACCGGGAGCAAAGACGGGTCAGTGGCCGCCGTGGGCGTAGTAGCCCGTGTCGATGGCGCGCTGGCGGGAGCGCTGGATCTCGGCTTCCGCGTCTTCGCGGCCCACCCAGTGCGCACCCTCGACGGACTTGCCGGGCTCCAGGTCCTTGTAGACCTCGAAGAAGTGCTGGATCTCCAGGCGGTGGAAGTCCGACACATCGTCGATGTCCTGGCGCCAGCTCGCGCGCTGGTCGCCCGACGGGACGCACAGCACCTTGTCGTCGCCGCCCGCCTCGTCGCGCATCCGGAACATGCCGAGCGCGCGGCAACGGATCAGGCAGCCGGGGAATGTCGGCTCCTCGAGCAGCACCAGGGCGTCGAGCGGGTCGCCGTCCTCGCCCAAGGTGCCGTCGACGAAGCCGTAGTCGTCCGGGTAGCGGGTCGAGGTGAACAGCATGCGGTCGAGGCGGATCCGCCCCGTCGCGTGATCCATCTCATACTTGTTCCGCTGACCCTTGGGGATCTCGATCGTGACGTCGAACTCCACTGTGCTCCTTCGCAAGGCGCGCGCCGGTCCACCTTGGGTGGGTTTGTCCGACGACGACGTGTTGTGACGGTGGCGGCCGGCTGTCTTGCGGCCCACCGACGTTTACAGAGAGTTAGTGTGGCGCACCCACGGGCCTGACTTCGCCCGCTGGGCGGATCCAGGGAGGATGTGCATGCGCAGGGCCGCGTTGGTGACGGGCGTCAGCGCCCTGGTTCTGCTGCTCGGCGCAGGCGGTTATCTCACCGCGGACGCGTACGACGTCGTCCCGGGTTGGCTCACCGTCGCACCGGTCCCCGCCCCGCAGTCGCCCTTCCCGACGGCGCCCGGCGCAGTCGCCGCCTCAGCCCTCGCCCCGGTGCTCGCGAACCTCACGAACGACGCCCCGGTGCCCACCGACGCCCGGGTCCGCGCCATCGTGGCCGCACTCGCGTCGGACTCTCGGATGGGCCCGTCCACCGGCGTCGTCGTCGCCGACCAGTTGACCGGCGACGTGCTCGGCGAGCACGACCCCACGACCCCGCACACGCCGGCTTCGACCGCGAAGCTCGTCACCGCCGTCGCCGCGCTCAGCGCGATCGGCCCCACGAAGACCCTGCCGACCACGGTCGTCAGTGCCGGCAGCGGCAAGATCGTGCTGGTCGGCGGCGGCGACATGATGCTGGCGGCCGGCAAGGGGGACCCCGACCTGATCAACGGTCGCGCGGGGCTCGCGGACCTCGCGAAGGGCACCGCGCGCGCGCTCACCCTCGCGGGCACCAAGACGGTCACCCTCGGGGTCGACGACGGCCTGTTCTCCGGACCCGCGCTGAACCCGGCCTGGGACCCGAGCCACCTCGTCAACGGTTTCGCCGCCCCGATCACCCCCCTCTCCGTCAACATCGCCGGACTCCGCGGCGGCGAATACCCGCCCCGGGCGGCCGACCCGTCCCTGGCCGCCGCGGCTCAGTTCGTCACCGCGCTCAGGGCCGAGGGCATCACCGTCACCGGCCCGCCCAAGCGGGTCACCGCACCGCACAGCGCGCCCGAGCTCGCCGTGGTGCAGTCCGCACCGATGGGCGAGCTCGTCCAGTTCTTCCTGGACACCTCCGACAACGTGATCACCGAGGTGGTCGGTCGGCTCGTCGCGCTCAACGCCGGCCTGCCGGGCAGCTTCGACGGCGCAACCAAGGCGGTCCTCGCACGGGCCCAACGGCTCGGCGTGAACACGGCCGGCGCGCGACTGGTCGACTCCAGCGGGCTCGGCGACGGGTCGGTGCTGCCGGCACGGACGCTGCTCGGCCTGGTGCGGCTCATCACCGACCCTGCGCACCCGGAGCTGCGGCAGGTCTCCGCCGACCTGCCGATCGCGGGCCTGCGCGGGACGCTCATCGACCGGTACCGCGGATCGCCGGCGCGCGGGCTCGTGCGGGCGAAGACCGGCAGCCTGTCCGGGGTCACCGCGCTCGCCGGGACGATCGTGGACGCCGACGGCCGCCAGCTGCTGTTCGTCGTGCTCGCCGACAAGACGCCGGCCGGCGGGCAGGGCGCCCCACGCGCCGCGATCGACGCCGCCGTCGAAAAGCTCGCAGCCTGCGGCTGCAGCTGACCCCAGCCCGATGTCCGGCCGGCCGCCCCCGCCCGCCCGACCGGTGCCGCCCGAGCCGCAAACTGCGCACATCCGCGACTCCTGCGCACATCCGATGTGCGCAGCCTGCACGCATGTGCGCAGTCTCCTGACGACGACCCGTCGCAGATCGACGCGGGGCGCGATCGGCGCGGGGTGCCGGTGGGGCGCTCCGGGGCGGCGGGCGGGGTTCGTAGGGTGGGGACCATGAGTCTTGAGTGGGAACAAGTCAATGTCGATGCTGCTCGGCCGGGTGAGCTGGCGCGGTGGTGGGCGGACGCGCTCGGCTGGGTCGTGGTGTCCGACGCCGACGACGACGAGTTCGAGATCAGGCCTGCGCCCGATCGGCTCCCGGGCCTGCTCTTCGTTCGGGTGCCGGAGGCGAAGACCGTCAAGAACCGCCTGCACCTGGACTTTCGCCCCGACGACCAGTCGGCCGAGGTCGATCGGCTGCTGGCGCTGGGTGCCCGCCGAGCCGACGTCGGCCAGGGCGAGCAATCCTGGGTGGTGCTCGCCGACCCGGAAGGCAACGAGTTCTGCGTCCTCTCCGCCAGAACCTGAGCGACGTTTCGGAAGGTTTGGTGCGCGCGACGCACCAAACCTTCCCGAACCTGCGCGGCATCCGGTTCGACGAGGACCTGTGACCCATGCGACCGAGGCGTCCGCCGCCGGAGCAGACGCCATGCGCCGATTCACCCGCTCTGAATCCCCATCCATCTATCCATCCACCTCGACCCATCCACCTCGACTCGGCGGTTTCGGGCTCGCTCGCGCCGCGAGTTGCGAGTTGTTGTCGTACTTCGGCGCTCCGACGAACAACAACTCGCAGCTCGATGCCCGCGACTCGATCCGGGCCAGGGCCAGGGCCCGGGCTGGGCGCAGTTTTGGTCAGGATTTGCTCGAAAGAGGACAGATCCCGACCAAAACCGGTCCGAGAGCGCGGGCACCGCGGGGGCGCCGCGCGGCTACCGTGGCCGGATGGAACTGAACGCCGCTGTGGTCGAGGTCGCGCCGGTGGGACCGGTGGACTGGGCGGTGGCCGCGCGGCTCGCGGACCGGCTCGTGCGACCCGGCCCGGAGACCGACCGCGCCGAGGCGACCGCGCTGGTCGAGGGCCTGCGCGACGCCGCCCGCGTCGCAGCCGGGCACGTCGCCCGGATCACCGGGCTCAAGCCCGCGGACGGCTCCGACCCGACGGCCGTCCCGATCTCGCATGTGCTCGTGGTCGACCGGTCGGGCTGGGCCCGCGCGAACGTCGCCCTGCTGGCCGACCTGACGTCGGGGCTCGACGTCGAGCCGGGCAAGAAGGCACCCTCCCGCGCGACCCGGCTGACGGGCGCGGCCCAGGCCGGCGGCGCCCTCGCGGTGCTCTCCGGCAAAGTGCTCGGCCAGTTCGACCCGTTCGTCCAGAGCGTCGGGCCCGGCGGCCTGGTGCGCGGACGGCTGCTGCTCGTCGCACCGAACGTGCTCCGGATCGAGCGCGAGCTGGACGTCGACCCGGCGGACTTCCGGCTCTGGGTCGCCCTGCACGAGCAGACGCACGCGCTCCAGTTTGCCGCCGCCCCGTGGCTCGCCGGCCACCTGCGGACCCGCGCCGGGAACCTGATCGGGGACCTCGCGCGCGACGACGGCGACCACGCCGACCGCCGTCGGGCGCGGGCCCTCGCTGTCGCCGTGGTCCGGGTGCTCCGCGGGGACGACGACGCCCCGGCGCTCGACGCGCTGCTGCGGCCGAACGAGCGCAAGGTGTTCGAGGAGATGGGCGCGGTGATGGCCCTGCTCGAGGGGCATGCCGACGTCGCGATGGACGCCGTCGGCTCGGCGGTCGTGCCGACCGTGCGCCGGATCCGGCACCGCTTCGAGGCGCGGCGTTCTGGCCCGGACCAGCGCGGCCCGGTGGACCGGTTGCTGCGCGGGCTGCTCGGCCTGGACCTCAAGCTCGCCCAGTACCGGGACGGCGCCGCGTTCGTGCGGTACGTGACCCGCGCCGTCGGGCAGGACGGGCTGAATCTCGTGTGGGCGGACGCGGCGAACCTGCCGGGGCCGCGCGAGATCGCGGACCCGCGCGCCTGGGTGCGCCGCGTGCATGGCTGACCCGCGGTGAGCGGACCGGCCCCCGCGGTCGCCGCCGCGCGGCTCGCGGTGCGCGCCGACCTCGCCGACCTGCCCGACGGCGCGCTCGTGCTCGTCGCGTGCTCGGGCGGCCCGGACTCCCTCGCGCTCGCGGCCGCCACGGCGTTCGTCGCCCCGCGGGCTGGGCTGCGGGCGGGCGCCGTCGTCGTCGACCACGGGCTGCAGCGGGGCAGCGCGCGGGTGGCCGACGACGCCGCGACCGCGTGCCGCGTGCTCGGGCTCGCCCCGGTGCGGGTCGTGCGGGTCGACGTCGGCGCCAGGGGCGGTCCGGAGGCCGCGGCCAGGACGGCCAGGTACGACGCGCTCGAGGCGGCCGCGGTGGAGCTCGGGGCGGCCGCCGTGCTGCTCGGGCACACGCTCGACGACCAGGCCGAGACGGTGCTGCTCGGGTTGGCGCGCGGCTCGGGGGCGCGCTCGCTCGCCGGCATGCCGGCGCGGCGCGGGTCGCTGCGCCGGCCGCTGCTCGGGCTGCGCCGGGCGGACACCCTCGCCGTCTGCGCGGCCCTGGGTCTCGAGCCGTGGCA
>NZ_DATCNW010000339.1:0-15285 GCF_036565025.1 Pengzhenrongella sp. | reverse complement strand
GCCATGCGCAGTGCCGACCGGCGCTGCGCATGGCACGGTGATCCTTATGCCGGGCACCAACGAGACCTCGTTCGCGGACCTCCGCCGGATCTACGAGCGCACGACGACGATCGCCGTCGTCGGGGCGAGCACAACGAGACCAAGCCGGCGAACGCGATCCCGAGCTACCTCCAGTCGCAGGGCTACCGGATCATCCCGGTCAACCCGCGTGGCGGCGAGATCCTCGGCGAGCGCGCGTATGCCTCCCTGGGCCCCGGCCCCCGCGACGTCGCCGAGCCGCCGTCGTGACCTGACGGAGCCGGCCGTCGTCGCCAACTCGGCTCTCGCCCCGATCCGGTCCTCGACTCGCGCCGCCGCGAGATAGGAGTCGTTGTCCTCAGATCGCCGCAAATACGACAACGACTCCCAGTTCGCGGCGCGAGCGAGCCCGAGGGCGGCGGGCCGAGGCCGTCGGTGTCGATGCCGGGCTCGGCCTTCACCGTAGGCGGACGGGCTCAGTGCATCCCTCTGTGCATCAAAAGCGCAGTGATTGAGGCGTTTTGGTGCACTTTCGCTGCATTGAGGGCTGCGCACTGAGGTCGAGCCCAGCTAC
This sequence comes from Pengzhenrongella sp., assembly GCF_036565025.1. Lineage (NCBI taxonomy): Bacteria > Bacillati > Actinomycetota > Actinomycetes > Micrococcales > Pengzhenrongella > Pengzhenrongella sp. Next base: position 14,693 of record NZ_DATCNW010000339.1, on the reverse strand, counting down.
CGCATTTCGGGCTCCGCAGGACAACTGACAACTCCTATCTCACGACCGCGGGTGTCAGAGTCGGCGTCAGCCGCGCGGGGCGATCGATCGGCACCCGAGTGCAGTAGCCCGCGCGCATCGCGCTCGGCGGAGCGGTCTTCATGTCACCTTCGGGGTCCTTTTCACTCGGCGTCGACACTTCGTCATCGTTGGCGTGGCGGTACTCGTCGGGGCTCTCACGGGTCGCCTCGTGTGATGCTTGCCCGGCGTGTGCGGGCGGGGTTGCGGACGCCGGTCGGGGAGGCTGACCTCACCGCTGTACCGATCGGACGGATTCATGATGGATAGCAAGACGTGCCCGGAGTGCGGCGCGACGACGTTCTGGGCGAGCACGTACAACGGCATGCGCCGCCAGTTCGACGCGACCCCGGTCCAGAACCCCCGCGCCCCGGAACAGGTGCGGTGGTATCTGAGCCGGGCCCGCGGCGCCGTGCCCGCGACGATCGCGCTGCGACCGGCCACCGAACCGTTCCTGATGCTGCACTTCTGCCGGGCGACCCGGGTGGGAACCGGCGAGAAGGCCTTGAGCGGTTTCGAGATCGCGAAGTCGACCGGCCCGCGCGTGCCCGACGTCGTGCTCGACGCCCAGTTCTCGTACTCCTACCGGTGGGTGTCGAACTGGGCGCACATCGTCCGCGGCCTGCGGACGCTGTGCGGGGCCCGCGTGCTCGAGCGGCTCTCGGAGGCGGAGCTGGGCCGGCTGGCGCAGATGCCGGTGTGCCCGAAGTGCCTGGCCCGCTACCCCGCGAGGCTCCGGCGCGCGGAGTGACGCGCCCGACGACGCGCTCGGCTCAGTCGTGAATGGGTAGATAGATCGCGTAGCGCCGGATGTGGGACTCCAGCCGATCGGCAGCCAGCTCGGCTCGGCCCGCCTCGATCGCGAGGAAGACCGCGTGATGATCGGCCCGCACGCCGTCCCGGACGCTCGGCCAGCTGTCCGGACCGGACTCGGGCATCGCGGACCAGCCGGCCAGGATCGGCATCCGGACGGACTCGCGGATCGCGCGGGTCACGTCGGACATCAGGCGGTTCCCGCCCGCGTCGGCGATCGCGACGTGGAAGTTCGTGTCGTGCTGGTTGAAGGTCTCCCGGTCGAGCTCCGGCACATCCATGGCCACGAGCTCCGCCCGCATGCGCGCGAGGTCCGCCGGCTGGGCGTTGCGACAGGCGAGGACCACGCTGGCCCGCTCGAGCGCCACCCGGGTGTCCACGACGTCGTCGATCGGGAACGAGCCGAGGGCCACGTGCAGGCGTAACAGGCGGGCCAGGGCGTCGCTGGGCAGGCGGTCGATGGTCGTGCCCGAGTCGGGGCCGGTGCCGACCTGGGACCGGACGGCGCCCTGCGCCTCCAGGATGCGCAGCGCCTCCCGGACGGCCGGACGGCTCACCCCGAGCATCGACGCGAGCTCGCGCTCCGGGGGCAGCCGCTGGCCCGCGCGCAGCGCGCCGCTGACGATCTGGCCCTCGATGCGATCGAGCACCAGCTCGTAGGTCCGCATGCGCGAGACGGGTTGCCATCCGTCGGCCCTGGGCGCGGGCACGGGCGCCGCGGCAACCTCATCGGGAAGACCGCTGGTCAGACCGTTCATGTCACTCCCAAGGTCCGAAGAAGAGTTCGCCGCTGAACCCCTCTCGGCATCGAGAGAGGTTACACCGACCGCCCTCCGCGAGGACTGTGGTCCGGCCATACGCCGATCCCCGAACGCGCGCGCGGCGCACCGACCCGACCCGACGCGCCACACATCCCACGAATCCGCGACCAAATTCACCCAAAGTTGACACTCGTGACAGGCCTGGACATGCTGTGTTGCACAGTAAGCAATCTTATGCGCGATGAGCAACGACGGTTTCCTCCGTTGTCCGAAGGGGCCCCAGTTGGCAGAGCTGTACATCCACGGCGAGTGGCTTGATCCCGAGCTCGGCGGCACCCGCGAGATCCGGTGCCCCGCGGACGGGACGCCCGTCGCGGTCGTCTCGGAGGGGTCCGACGCGGACTCCGTGAAGGCGATCGCCGCCGCGCGGCGCGCCTTCGACGACGGCCCCTGGCCGCGCACCCCGGAGCGGGACCGCGGCGTGCTCGTCGCGAAGGTCGCCGACCTGCTCCTGCGGGACCGCGCCGAGTACGCCCGCGCCGAGGCCCTGGACACCGGCAAGCGCCTGGTCGAGGCCGAGTACGACATCGACGACGTGATCGCCTGCTTCCGGTATTTCGCCGGCATCGCGGGCTCCGACGCCGGCCGCGTCATCGACACCGGCCTGACGACCACGATCAGCCGGGTCGTGCACGAGCCGGTCGGCGTGTGCGCCATGATCACGCCCTGGAACTACCCGCTGCTCCAGACGTCCTGGAAGGTCGCGCCCGCACTGGTGGCGGGCAACACGTTCGTCCTCAAGCCGAGCGAGCTGACGCCGTCGACGTCGATCCTGCTGATGCGGACCCTGGAGGAGGCCGGCCTGCCCGCGGGCGTCGCCAACCTCGTCCTGGGCACCGGCGCCAGCGTCGGCGCCGCGCTGACCTCGCACCCGGACGTGGACCTGGTCTCGTTCACCGGCGGGCTGCACACCGGGCGCCGGATCATGGCCGCGGCGGCCCCGACGGTCAAGAAGATCGCCCTCGAGCTGGGCGGCAAGAACCCCAACATCGTCTTCGCCGACGCCGACTTCCTCGCCGCGATCGACATGGCGCTGACGGCGGTCTTCCTCAACTCCGGGCAGGTCTGCTCCGCCGGCGCGCGCCTGATCGTCCAGGACGAGCTGCACGACCGGTTCGTCGAGGAGCTCGTGCGCCGGGCCAAGCTGATCCGGCTCGGTGGCCCGTTCGACCCCGACGCCGAAACCGGCCCGCTGATCTCCGCCGCGCACCTGGCCAAGGTGACCGCCGCCGTCGAGGCGGGTGTCGCCGAGGGCGCCGTGCTGCGCTGCGGGGGGTCGCGGGCCACCGACGGCGTCCTCGCGGACGGCTTCTTCTTCGCCCCGACCGTGCTCGACGAGTGCGACACCAAGATGCGGGTGGTCCAGGACGAGTCGTTCGGACCGGTGCTGACGGTGGAGCGGTTCACGAACGAGGCCGACGCGGCGCGGATCGCGAACGACTCGATCTACGGGCTCGCCGGCGCGGTCTGGACCCAGGACGCCGGCAAGGCCCAGCGGGTCGCGGCCAAGCTGCGCATGGGCACCGTGTGGATCAACGACTACCACCCGTACGTCCCGCAGGCCGAGTGGGGCGGGTTCAAGCAGTCCGGCGTCGGGCGCGAGCTCGGTCACGCCGGCCTGGGCGAGTACCGCGAGACGAAGCACATCTGGCAGAACATCGATCCGGAACCTCAGGGCTGGTTCTCCGGATGACCCTGACCGCCGCGAACCACCAAGCTCCAGGAGACGTCACGATTTCACCGGTAGCCACAGAACTCGCCCACACGTCCGAGCCCGAGCTGCGGGCAGCGCCCGCCAACCCCTCGGTGCCAGACATCTCGGTGCGGAACCTGTGGAAGGTGTTCGGCCCCGGCGCCGACGGCGTGCCCGGCTCGGACGAGGTCGCCCAGCTCGCCCCCCTGGAGCTCAAGGAGCAGACCGGCTGCACCGCGGCGGTCCGCGACGTGAGCTTCGACGTCGCCCGAGGTGAGCTCTTCGTCATCATGGGACTGTCTGGTTCGGGCAAGTCCACGCTCGTGCGCTGCCTGACCCGGCTGATCGAGCCGACCGCGGGCGAGGTGGCGTTCCAGGGCGAGGACGTCCTGGCCTACACCAGCAAGTCCCTGCTCGAGCTGCGGCGCCGTCGGATCTCGATGGTGTTCCAGAACTTCGGGCTGCTCCCCCACCGGCGGGTGCTGGACAACGTCGCCTACGGCCTCGAGGTCCGCGGCGACGGCAAGGCCGCGCGGATGAAGCGCGCCGCGGAGGTGATCGACCTCGTCGGGCTGGCCGGCCAGGAGGAGTCCTTCCCCGACGAGCTCTCCGGCGGCATGCAGCAGCGCGTGGGCCTGGCCCGCGCACTCGCGGGCGACCCGGACCTGCTGCTGTTCGACGAGCCGTTCTCCGCGCTCGACCCGCTGATCCGCCGGGAGATGCAGAACGAGGTCATCCGGCTACACAAGGAGGTCGGCAAGACGATGGTCTTCGTCACGCACGACCTGTCCGAGGCGATCAAGCTCGGCGACCGGATCCTCATCATGCGCGACGGTCAGCTGGTGCAGATCGCGTCGCCCGCCGAGCTCGTCGGCGCCCCCGCCGACGACTACGTGCGGGACTTCGTCAGCGACGTGAACAAGTCCGAGGTCCTCACCCTGCGGTGGATCATGCGCGCCCCCCGGCCCGACGACGACCTGGGTGGCACCGAGCTCGGACCGGACGTCGTCGTGCGCGACGCGGCCCAGGCCGTGCTCGCCGCCCGGACCGCGGTCCGGGTCGTGGAGAACGGCACGCTGCTCGGGGTGGTCGACGACGAGGAGATCCTCTCGGTCATTGCTGGGAGCGGCCCCGCAACCTGATGGCCACGATCACTGAGGTACGCAAGACTCCGAGCCGGGCGACCTGGCCGAGGTGGCTGAACCGCCGCTGGTCCGCGGCGATCACGATCGTCGTCGGGCTGGCGCTGTACGCCGCCCTGCGCGGTCGCCAGACGCTGCACCTGGCGCAGGAAGACACCACTCCGCTGCACGACTGGCTGAACTCCGTGAACGACGCGGTCGGTGCGGGCCGGCAGAGCAACCCGCTCTTCCTCTACTTCTTCAACGAGATCCGCGCGGTGATCAGCGCGGTCGCCACGTTCTTCCAGGTCCTGCTGGCACAGCCGTTCGCGGACCGCACGCTGCCGGTCATCGGCTGGCTCGGCGTGGTCGCGATCGTCGCGTTCGGCACCTGGGCCGTGAGCAACGGGCGGATGGCCATCCTGGCGACGTCCGGGTTCCTTTTCCTGGGTCTGCAGGGACTCTGGCAGGAAAGCATGGACACGCTCTCCCTGACGATCACCGCCGTCATCTTCTCGCTCCTGGTGGGCCTGCCGCTCGGCATCTGGGCGGGGATCTCCGACCGGGCCAACGCGGCGCTGCGACCCGTGCTCGACTTCATGCAGACCATGCCGACGTTCGTCTATCTCGCACCGCTGGTCCTGCTGTTCGCCATCGGACCGGCGTCGGCCACGATCGCCACCCTCATCTATGCGGCACCCCCGGTCATCCGGATCACCTCGCACGGCATCCGTGAGGTCCCGCGCGCCACCCTCGAGGCTGCCGAGGCCATGGGGTCGACGCGCAGGCAGATCCTGGTCAAGGTCATGCTCCCGATGGCCCGGCGCACGATCGTGATCGGCATCAATCAGACGGTCATGGCTGCGCTGTCCATGGTCACGCTGGCTGCGCTGATCGACGCGCCCGGCCTCGGCCAGGTGGTCCTGGAGGCGCTGAACCACCTGGACATCGGCACCGCGTTCAACGGTGGGCTGGCCATCGTCATCATGGCCATCGTCATCGACCGGGTGACCACCGCAGCGGCCAAACAGACCGAGCTGGCCCGGCGCCGGCCCGGCAAGCATCCGGTGTGGCTGCGGCGGCTGGCCCTGGCCGCCGGCGCGGGAATCACCGCCGCGTGCGTCTACCTGTCCTACGTGTACGTCTGGGCCGCTCAGTTCCCGACCACGCTCGACCTGGGCACCCCGATCCGCAAGTACGTCAGCCTCGCGGCCGACTGGATCGCGGTCGACTTCGGCCAGACCACGAACGCGGTGAAGAACGGGCTCACGTTCAACGTGCTCAACCCGATGGAGACGTTGCTCACCGAGGCCCCCTGGTGGCTCGCGGCTGCCGTCATCGTCGCCCTCGCCGCCGCCATCGGCAGCCGTAAGTCGGCCGCCACGGCAGCGGCCTGCCTCGGCCTCATCCTCGCGACCGGCCTGTGGAGCGACGCGATGAGCACCCTGGTGGCCACGCTCGTCGGCACCGTCGTGGTGCTGGTGATCGGCATCGTCGTCGGGACCTGGATGGGCCGCAGCGCGAACGTCGACCGGGTGATCCGCCCGGTGCTGGACGCCGCGCAAACCATGCCCGCCTTCGTCTACCTCGTGCCGTTCGTCGCCCTTTTCGCGGCGAGCCGTTTCACCGGGATCGTCGCGGCGATCGTCTACGCCGCGCCGATCGTGATCAAGATCGTGGCCGACGGGATCGCGGGGGTGCCCGCCGCCACCATGGAGGCGGCCACCGCCGCGGGGTCCAGCAAGTGGCAGCTGATCACCAAGGTGCAGCTCCCGATGTCCCGGCGGACGCTCGCCCTGGCCATGAACCAGGGCCTGATCTACGTCCTGTCCATGATCGTGATCGGCGGCCTCGTCGGCGCCGGTGCCCTCGGGTTCGACGTCGTCTCCGGCTTCCGCCAGGACCAGTGGTTCGGCAAGGGGCTCGCGGCAGGCCTGGCCATCGTGCTCCTCGGCATCATGCTCGACCGCATCACGCAGGCCATCGCGCGCCGGTCCGACAGGTCCGAGCTCGCAGCAGGCCACTGATCAGAGCCCTGATCGGCCTGGTCCGGGACCTCCCGGACCAGGCGCCCGCCCCCACCGTCACCGCAAAGGTGGCTCGACGCACAACAGAGGCGCTGACAATGCATTTCGCGCGGAACATCGGAGCAGCCAGGAGACCTTCCCGGATCGCGGCAGCGGCCGTGGCTATCGCCCTGCTGGCCAGTGGCTGCGCGAGCTGGGAGAAGGTCGGCAAGGACCCGTCCTCGGTGCCGGGCGGCTGCCCCGAGTTCAACCTCGCGGTGAACAACTGGGTGGGCTACGAGGCGAACGCCGCGGTCATCGCGTACGTCGCGGAGACCAAGCTCGGGTGCACGGTCACCAAGAAGAACCTCGACGAGCAGGTCGCCTGGCAGGGCTTCGCCGACGGCAAGATCGACGCCGTGGTGGAGAACTGGGGGCACGACGACCTCATCGCGAAGTACATCACCAAGCAGAGGGTCGCCCAGCTCGCCGGCCCGACCGGAAACCAGGGAAAGATCGGCTGGTACCTGCCGCCGTGGCTCGCCAAGGCGCACCCGGACCTCACCAAGTGGCAGAACCTCAACAAGCACGACGACATGTTCCGGACCTCGGAGTCCGACGGCAAGGGCCAGCTGCTCGACGGCGACCCCGGTTTCGTGACAAACGATGCGGCGCTGGTCTCGAACCTTCATCTCAACTTCAAGGTGGTCTACGCGGGCTCGGAGGCCGCACTGATCACCACGCTGAAGCAGGCCGAACGGAACCACGATCCGGTGATCGCGTACTTCTTCGAACCACACTGGTTCACCACCGAGGTCCCCCTCGTTCCGGTCGAGCTCCCGAAGTACACGACCGGCTGCGACGCCGACCCGGCCAAGGTGGCGTGCGCCTACCCGAACTACAAGCTGAACAAGGTGGTCAGCAACAAGTTCGCCGAGAGCGGCAGCCCCGCCTACGACCTGGTGAAGAAGTTCCACTGGACCAACAAGGACCAGAACCAGGTCGCCCAGTACATCGCGGTCGACAAGATGACGCCCGAGGCCGCGGCGAAGAAGTGGGTCGACGCCCACCCGGCCAAGGTCAAGGCCTGGCTGAAGTAGGCCGGGGTCCCCGCGCGGTCTGTCGTTGAAGGTCAGTGCGTTGGTGCCCGGTCCGCGGTGCTCGGGTTTCCGGGCTGGATGACGCGCACCGGTCCCTCGTCCGGCGTCGGCGCCTCGAAGCCCGCCATGTACGCGATCGCGCGACCGACCGGGAGCACGATGTCGTTGGGGCGGGTGTCCCGACGGCGCTCGAGCCGCTCGAGGGACACCTCCCTGGGGGTCTGCATGTAGTAGACCACCGGTGCCACCCCGAGCGGCGCGAGGAGTGCTCGATACTCGTCGCGAGAGGCTCGCGCCCAGAACGCCGTGTCCACCACCACCCGGGATCCGCTCGTCACGAGCTCGGTGAGCCGGCGCTGCAGGTGCTCGTGCACCTCGATGCGCACCTCCTCGGCGACCGGGTGGGTCCGGTATCCCCGGCGCCAGGCCTCCTCGTCGAAGGAGAGCAGGACGTAGCCCTCCTCCTGGAGTACCAGCCTCTTTCTCTTTATCGCCGATATTGTCCTTATCGGCGATATTGCCGATCTCGTCGGCCAGGAGACGGTTGCCGCAACGGTCCTCCAATGCGGATTCGTCAGCGATCTCCGGTGCATGAATGGCACGCCGGAATGCGCCCGAGAGCCATACGATCGGACGATGAACGAGATGGATCCGTACAACCCCTCCCCGCCGGCACTGGCCCCTGTTCCCTCAGCTCCGTCCTGGCCGATTCAGCAGGCGCCGCAGGCGGGCTACGGACTCATGACCGACCAGCGCCCGGCCTCGGGCGCCGTCCTCGCGATCGCCTGGGTGAGCACGGTCCTGACCCTCGGCTACATGCTCCCGTGGGCGATCGCCGCGACACGTGGGCGATCCAACCAAGCGGCCGTCGGGTTGATCGACCTGCTCCTCGGCTGGAGCCTGATCGGGTGGGTGGCGGCACTGGTGATGGCGTGCCAGTCGCACTCCGTGGTGGGGCAGCCCCCCGTCGTCAACGTGCTGGTTGCGCAGCAGTTTCCGCAAGCGCCGCAGGGCTTCCCCGTCCCGGCGCCGGTCGCGGGTCCGCCGGCCGGGTGGTACCCGTCGCCGTCGGGCACTGGGCAGCAGTACTGGGACGGCGTGGCGTGGACGGGTAACCGAGCGCCCTGAAGGCACCGCCGGCAGTGAGACCCGGCGCGAACGTGGAGAGCCGGCCGGACGTGCCATCCAGCATCGCTGCCCTGCGCCGAACCGCCGGGTGACGGGCACCAGTGGGCCCGCCACCCGAACGGATCAGACCGGGACGCGGATCTTGGTGACGTAATCTGCCGAGTTGGCGGTCTGGTCCCGACCGACGACGTAGACGTGCGACAACGGCCCGGTCTTCACCAGGCCCTCTCGCGCCAGGTATCTCGCCAGGTCCGCCGACGCGGCAGCGATTCCGCCGTAGTCACCGCGGACCGTGGCCACAGCAGCGCGATGCTCCGAAACTCGGCGACACGCCAGCGGCGCTTCGACAGTGATCGGCTCACCGATCGGCACCCATACCTCGAGGTCGACGTCGGTGTCCTGGTAACCCTCGTCGAAGTACGTGGACCCGCCCGTCTCCGGACGAGCGGGCAGCCCGCAACCCTCGGCGAGGGGGACGAAGGCATCCCAGAGCCGGCTCTGTTCGGCGTAGGTCGGGACGACCCCGCGCAGCGCGAGGATCGTCGTAGCGGGGATGGTGACGAGCGAGATGTCGGTCATGGGAGCCTCCGTGAGGTTGTCGATGAGGTTGGCCAGGTCGGCGAGTCGCCGTCGCACAAGAGAGGACTCGGAGTGAAGCTCGCCGCGGTGAGCCTCAAGCGCGCGACGCAGAATCTGCGGATCGTGCGCCTGCGGAACCACCGCAGCGATGGCGGACACGGAGAACCCGACGTCACGAAGAGACCGCACCAGGACCGCGTCGCGGATCTGGTCTCCGGCGTAGTAGCGGTATCCGGTGTCGGGATCGATGTGGGCGGGGATCAGCACTGCCTGCTTGTCGTAGTACCGCAGCATGCGCACGCTCAACCGGACCAGGCTGGAGAACGCTCCGATGCCCAGCAAACCCCTCGCCTGCTCGTTCATGTCGGCCATGAATCCACTCTCGGGCCTGACACCGTGTCAGAGTCAAATCCCGGACTCACACGCACGTCCCAGGCGCCGCCCGAGCGGCGGTGGTCGTTGCCCGTGCCAGCTGGTCCTTCGCCGCAGCCCGAGCCGCTCTCTTCGGGCCGACCCGCCGCGCGGCGTCTGCGCCTTCCACCGGGGAACCAGCCAGCGCGCGCACCACGAGCTGGTCGTAGTCGCGGCCCAGATCAGGCTCGCCCTGGAGCAGCGTGCGATTAGTGCCACGCCTGCGCGACCAGGACGGCGTCGAGCGCGCCGTCGGGCAGGGGGATCTGCTCGGCGCTTCCCGCCAGCGCCCTCACCGCGGGCAGCGCGTGGGTCAACCGGTCCCGCATCCGCGCTGAGGGCTCGACGGCCACCACGTCGTCGGCATGGCCGCAGTCTCGCACTGTCGCCGGTCTATGCCTAGGATAGTTAGGCATGAGGGTGCAGGAGCGAACACCGTGAGCGGCGCTGGGCAGGAACCGTCGTCCGCGAACCGCAGCGCCAACGGTTCGGGTACCGACAGTGGACCTGCGCGAGCGCTGAGGTGGTCGACGCGGCTGGCCGGCTCGGTCGCGCTAGGCGTGGCACTCGCGGCGGTCGCCTATTTTGTCTTCTTCGTCGGCTCCTGGGCGTGGCTGAATCTCCTCGTGTGGGCAGCCGTCGGGTGCGTCGTCGGGCGGATCGCGCGGACCTGGCCCGCGGCCGTCGTCAACAGCGCTGCCGTTGGATTCACGATCGTTCTCAGCTACTCGATCATGGGCTACCAAGGCGAGGCCCCGCTCCGGTCGGAGATCTTGCCGTTCTCGATCATCGCCGTGCTCGGCGCCGTGGGAATGGCAGTCGCAGGCGCACTGGGGCACCTCTCTCGGCGCCGCTCGTACCAGGCGCGCGCGGATCGATAGCGGGGATCCCCCGGCGTCGGTGGCGATCGAGAATGCCGAGGGTGAAATCCCTGAGCCGACGCGGGTCCAACGGGCTGTGGACGTCGTCGCCGGACGTTGACACGCCCGGTGATCAGGTCTATTGCTTGGCAGGTCACGCACATATCTGAGCAAAGGAGCCGGACATGGACCCGAAGCCCTACGCAGTGGTGCACTTCTTCGCGGGCGGCACCGCGGAGCAGTACGACGCGTCGATCGCAGCGGTCCACCCCGGCCCTGGGATCCTGCCCGCAGGGCAGACCTTCCACGCCGCGGGCGCGTCCGACGGCGGCTGGACGATCACGGCTGTCCACGAGTCGCGGGAGAGCTGGGAGACGTTCCGCGACACCATTCTGCTGCCCCGGATGCAGCAGGGCATCGAGGGTGGGTTCGCCGCGCCGCCCGTGGAGACGGTGTTCGAGGTCTACAACCTCGCGCCCTAGCCGCACCGAGGGTGCCCGAGGAGACCTTCGCCCACTTCGAGGTCGAGGAGGTCGACGGTGGTCGACGGAGGTCGACGGTGGCACGTAGTCGGACCAGTCGCCGATCGACGTCGGCCAGTGGCCGAGCTGATCCACGACGGCGTGTGCGGTGGCCCACGCCAGGTCGAGCTGCTGCTGCGTGAGATGTCCCCTCGCCACTGCCAGTTCGGCCTCATCGACGTCTTTCCACTCGGGACGTCGCTGCGGGTCGATCCAGAGGTCGAGATGCCAATCGACCGCGTCGATGAATCCGTCGCGGTCGGTCTTCGTCGACTCGAGGTTGAGGTACCAACCGGCGAACCCGCGGTCGTCCCAGAAATGAATGACCTGGAAGTTCTCGCCCCGCGGAATCACCCGCAGCACGCCGTTCCCCTCCCAGACGCGAGGCGCCGTCGTCAGCGTGCGACGGAATCGCTCGACCAGCGGGACCGTTCGCGGATCAGTTCCGTCCTCGAGCGCCCAGTACATGATCTGGGTCCCCGCCGGCATGTAGCCGACAAAGGTCTCTCCATCATCCGAAATCGTCCGCATCGGCAGTACCGCCTGCACGCTTCCGTCCTGGTACAGGTATCGCAGTGACACGCCTCGGCCGTACTGGCTGGTGACCATGACGATGATTCTGATCCACTCGGCGCGGCGTCGCCGGAGAAGTCAACGCGTCGTCGTCCCGGCGAGTACGCCGGCGAGCACCGGCCGAGCATCCTCCCGCGCCCGCGCACAGGCGTGCCCGGTCCGGGGCGAGCCCACAGGCTCGTCCAGGCCGGGCACGGTCCGTCAGCTCAGCTCAGCTGGTCGCGATCGCGTCGGCCTCGTGACGGTAGAACTCGGCGTTGGACGGCGCGAGCGGGGTGTTGCCGAGGATGAGGTCAGCCGCCTTCTCCGCAAGCATCATCACCGGGGCGTAGATGTTCCCGTTCGGGACGTAGGGCATGACCGAGGCATCGACGACCTTCAGTCCGTCGAGGCCATGCACCCCCATGGTCTGCGGGTCGACGACGGACAGCTCGCCGGTGCCCATCTTCAGCGTGCAGGAGGGGTGCAGCGCGGTCTCGCCGTCCTTGGCGACCCAGTCCAGGATCTGCTCGTCGGTCTCGACCTCGGGTCCGGGAGAGATCTCCCCGGCGTTGAACTCGTCGAAGGCCGGCTGGTTGAGGATGTTCCGGGCCACCCGGATCGCCTCGACCCACTCGCGGCGGTCCTGGTCCGTCGACAGGTAGTTGAAGCGCAGGAACGGGTGCTCGCGGGGGTCCTTGCTGCGGATCTTCACCGAGCCGACCGCGTTGGAGTACATGGGCCCGACGTGCACCTGGTACCCCTCGCCGCCGTCGGGCGACGAACCGTCGTAGCGCACCGCGATCGGCAGGAAGTGGAACATCAGGTTGGGGTAGGCGACGTCCTCGTTGGAGCGCACGAACGCGCCACCCTCGAAGTGGTTGGTCGCCCCCGGGCCGGTGCGCCCGAACAGCCACTTCGCGCCGATGTACGGCTTGTAGATGTGCTTCAGATACCGCTGCATGGTGACCTTCTGCTTGCAGGCGTACTGGATGTACACCTCGAGGTGGTCCTGCAGGTTCTCGCCGACGCCGGGCAGGTCGTGCACGACGTCGATGCCCAGCGCCTCGAGCTCGGCCTTGTTGCCCACGCCGGAGAGCTGGAGCAGCTGAGGGGAGTTGATCGCGCCGCCGCAGAGCACCACGGTCTTGGCGAGGACCTGCTCGGTCTTGCCGCGGCCGCGGAAGTACTCGACGCCGACGGCTCGCTTGCCCTCGAAGAGGACCTTGGCGGCCAGTGCGCGAGTGCGGACGGTCAGGTTGGGCCGGTCCATGACCGGGTGCAGGTAGGCGCGCGCCGCCGACAGCCGCCGGCCGTGGCGGATGTTGCGGTCGAACTGGGCGAAGCCCTCCTGGCGGTAGCCGTTGACATCGTCCGTGCGCGAGTAGCCGGCCTGCTCCCCCGCCTTGAAGAAGGCGCCGAACAGGGGGTTCGTGGCGGGGCCGCGCTCCTGGACGAGCGGGCCGTCGTGGCCGCGGAACTCGTCCTCGGGATCGGCCGCGAGGCAGGTCTCCATGCGGTTGAAGTACGGCAGGCAGTGCGCGTAGTCCCAGGACTCCATGCCCGGGTCCGCGCCCCAGCGCTCGAAGTCCAGCGGGTTGCCGCGCTGGAAGATCATGCCGTTGATGCTGCTGGACCCGCCGAGGACCTTGCCGCGGGCGTGGAAGATCCGCCGGCCGTTCAGGTGCGGCTCGGCCTCCGAGGAGTACTTCCAGTCGTAGAAGCGGTTCCCGATCGGGAACGGCAGCGCGGCCGGCATGTGGATCAGGACGTCCCAGCGGAAGTCCTTGCGACCCGCCTCCAGGACGAGCACCGAGTTGCCGGGGTCAGCCGAGAGGCGGTTGGCCAGGGCGGAGCCGGCGGAGCCGCCTCCGACGATCACGTAGTCGTACTGAGTGGAGGCCATTGGCCACCTCCGTAGTCTTCGGGCGCGGGGGCGCGGTTCGGCGGGCAGACGTCAATCCTAACCGATGTACCGAATACCGCATTCAACTGCGCCATCCGCAACTACGTCATAGGCTTGCCTGGTGAACACTCCGGAGAACGAACTCTCCACCGGAAAGCTCGACAGCAGCGGTGGCGTCCAGTCGGTCGACAGGGCGATCAGCGTCCTGGAGATCCTCGCGCGCAGCGGTGGGGCGGGGGTCAGCGCGGTCGCCGCGGACATCGGGGTCCACAAGTCGACGGCGTTCCGGCTGCTCGGCGCCCTGGAGGCCCGCGGCCTGGTCGAGCAGACCCACGAGCGGGGCAAGTACTACCTGAGCTTCGGCGTCCTGCGGCTCGCCAGCGCGATCCCGGGTCGGCTCGACCTGGTGCGCCAGGGCCGCGCCATCCTCGATCGGCTGGCCGGCGAGTTCGGCGAGACGGCGAACCTCGCGGTGCTCCGCTCGCACTACGTCGTGAACCTCGACCAGGCGCATGGCACGGCGGCGGTGGTGGCCCTCAACTGGGTGGCCCAGCTCACCCCGCTGCATGCCACCTCGGCCGGCAAGGTCCTGCTCGCCTACCTCGAGGACGACGAGGCCGGCCTCCTGCTCGACACCGCGGGACTCGTCCGCTTCACCGACCACACCCTCACCGATCGGGCGATGCTCGCCGCCCAGCTCGCCGTCGTGCGCGCGGACGGCCACGCGACCGCCGTCGACGAGCTCGAGGACGGCCTGAGCACGATCGCGGTGCCCGTGCGGGATCACAGCAGCACGGTGGTCGCGGCGCTGACCATCTCGGGGCCTGGCTACCGGCTCACCGCCGCCCGGATGCAGGAGGTTCTCGAGGAGCTCAAGGCCGGTGCCACCCGGATCAGCGAGCGCCTGGGGTACCTGGGCTGACCGCGTTTCCGCGGGAACGTTTCGTTTCAGACTTTGAGACGGAAACGTTCACGTCTTGGCGTTCCACTGAGAAACAGTTCGCTTCGACGGGCGTCGACCGCAACGGTGGGGGCCATGACCTCACCTGTTGAGCACGTCCTTCATGGCGGAAACGTCGCCGAGGCGGTCGTCCGGGTCGGCTCGACGGTGCGCAAGCCGGCGGG
>NZ_DATCNW010000338.1:0-20731 GCF_036565025.1 Pengzhenrongella sp. | reverse complement strand
GGGGGGGGGGGGCGAGGGGATCACGTTCGAACTCCAAACCGTCTCGTCCAAGGGAATCCTTGTGCTCCGATTCGTGGTGCGCCGTGTCCTCTCCGGCCTCGTTCTCCTCCTCGTCATTACCACCGTCGCCTACACGCTCCTGTACCTGGGCGGCGGCGACATCGCCCGGCGGATCCTCGGCCAGAACGCCACCCAGGCGCAGGTCACGGCCCGCGCCGAGCAGCTCGGTCTCAACCGCCCCCTTCTGGTGTCCTACGTCAACTGGCTCGGCGACGCCTTCAAGGGCGACCTCGGCCGATCGTGGTTCACCGGTCAGACGGTCAGTTCAGCCGTGACGAGCCGGGTGGCGGTGACCCTCTCGCTCGTCGTCGGCGCCACGGTCGTCGCCGCGATCCTCGCGATCGCGCTCGGCGTGCTCGCCGCGACCCGGCGAGGTGGGATCGACCGAACGATCCAGCTCGTCTCGATCCTCGGCTTCGCGATCCCGGGCTTCCTCATCGCCCTGGTGCTCGTGATCGTCTTCGCGATCAACCTCCATCTGTTCCACGCCACGGGGTACGTCCAGATCACGGACTCGGTGAGTGGATGGCTCAAGTCCGTCACGCTGCCGATCACCGCCATCGCGATCGGTGCGACCGCGTCGGTCACCCAGCAGGTGCGCGGCTCGGTCATCGACGCCCTCCGCAAGGACTACGTGCGGACCCTGCGCAGCCGCGGGCTGAGCAACCGGAGCGTCATCTTCAAGCACGTCCTGCGCAACGCCGGCGGGCCCGCGCTGGCCATCCTCGCCGTGCAGTTCGTCGGCCTGCTGACCGGCGCCGTCATCGTCGAGCAGGTCTTCGCGATTCCGGGCCTCGGCCAGCTTCTCGTCTCGGCCACGAACTCGGGCGACATTCCCGTCGTCATGGGCCTCGTGGTCGCCATGGCGGCGATCGTCGTCACCGTCAACCTCGTCATCGACCTGTTGCAGGCAAGCCTGAACCCCCGAGTGAGGCTCTCATGACCACCGCGCTCCCGCCGATCGTTCCGGCATTGTCGGCCGAGCCCGCACGCCGCGTCCACCTGCTGCGCCGTCTCCTGAAGAACCCCACCGGCGTCGTCGCCCTCGCCTTCGTCACCCTGGTCGCGCTGGTCGCGATCTTCGGCAAGGTGATCGCCCCGCACAACCCGAACCTCGCCTCGCTGAACCTCATCCTGGCGAAGCCGAGCGCCGAGCACCTGCTCGGTGGCGACAGCGCCGGCCGGGACGTCCTGTCCCGCCTGCTGGCGGCGACCCAGATCAGCATGGCAGCGGCCCTGCTGGCGCTCGTCATCTCGGTCGCCCTCGGGGTGAGCGGCGGACTTCTCGCCGGCTACTACAAGGGGTGGACCGACAACACCTTCTCCTGGTTGACCTCGCTCATCATGGCGATGCCGTCGATCGTCATCCTCCTCGCCGCGCGCGCCGTCCTCGGCCCGTCGGTGTGGATCTCGATGGCGATCTTCGGCGTCGTCCTCGCGCCGGCGTTCTTCCGGCTCGTGTACGCGGCAGTTTCCGCGGTCCGGGAGGAGCTCTACGTCGACGCCGCACGCGTGTCGGGTCTGAGCGACACCCGGATCATCAGCCGGCACATCCTGTCCGTGGTGCGCGCACCGATCATCATCCAGTCCGCGATGATCCTGGGCATCGCCATCGCGATCCAGTCCGGCCTGGAGTTCCTGGGCCTCGGCGACCCGTCGGTTCCGACGTGGGGCGCGATGCTCAACGACGGCTTCCAGAACATCTTCCGCGCGCCGGACCTCATGCTCTGGCCCTCGCTCGCGATCGGCCTGACCTGCATCGCGCTCACGCTGCTGGCCAACGCCATGCGCGACGAGCTCGAGCGCGCCTCGGGTGGCAAGAAGCGTCGTCGGGGCAAGCGCGGCGCGGCCGTCGAGGACGTGACACCCCCTGAAGAGGTCATCGCCCACGAGGACGACGCTCGCGCGGCGTCCCGCACGGGTGAAGAGCTGATCCGGCTCACCGACGTCCGCGTCGGGTACGACCAGCCGGACGGCAGCGTCATCGAGGTGGTGCACAGCGTCTCGCTGACCATCCGGCGTGGTGAGGTGCACGGGCTCGTCGGCGAGTCGGGCTCGGGCAAGACCCAGACCGCGTTCGCCGTGCTCGGCCTGCTTCCCGTCGGCGGCCGCGTGCTCGGCGGATCCATCCAGTTCGAGGGCGCAGAGCTGGCCGGCGCCAACGAGCGCACCTACGCGAAGGTGCGCGGCCTGAAGATCGCGTACATCCCGCAGGAACCGATGAGCAACCTGGACCCGTCGTTCACGATCGGCAGCCAGCTCATGGAGCCGCTGCGGGTGAACCTCGGCATGGACAAGGCGGCCGCGAAGGCGAAGGCCCTCGCCCTGCTGGCCCGCGTGGGCATCCCGAACCCCGAGCGCACCTTCGCCGCGTACCCGCACGAGATCTCCGGCGGGATGGCCCAGCGGGTGCTCATCGCCGGGGCCGTGTCGACGGACCCCGACCTGCTCATCGCGGACGAGCCCACCACCGCGCTCGACGTGACCGTGCAGGCCGAGGTGCTCGAGGTGCTGCGTGACCTGCAGGCCGAACGGCAGATGGGGGTCCTGCTGGTCACCCACAACTTCGGCGTCGTGGCAGACCTGTGCGACCGCGTGTCGGTCATGAAGTCCGGGCTCATCGTCGAGACCGGGCCGGTACGCGCGCTCTTCAACAGTCCCAAGCACCCGTACACCCAGACCCTCCTCGAGTCCATCCTCGAGGACGGGCCGGCCCGCAAGTCCCTCTCCACCAAGGAGGCCTGACCTCGTGAATACTCCGTTGCTGGACATCCGCGACCTCGACGTGATCTACCCCGCCCATGGCTTCGGCGGCACGCCGTTCCACGCCCTCAAGAAGGTCTCCGTCGACGTCCACGCCGGCGAGACGGTCGGCCTGGTCGGCGAGTCCGGATCCGGCAAGACGACGATGGGTCGCGCCGTGCTCGGGCTCGCTCCGGTGAGCGCCGGCTCCGTGACCTACGACGGCCGCGACATCGGGCACCTGCACCGACGCGAACGCCGCGCCCTGGCCAGCGAGATCCAGGTGGTCTTCCAGGACCCGTACAGCTCGCTCAACCCGGCGATGACGATCGCGCAGATCCTCGCAGAACCGCTCACCGTGCGCGGGGTCGACACCAAGACGGCGCGCGAGCGGGTGCGCGCCCTGCTCGAGCAGGTGCACCTGCCCTCGAACTCGATGGACCGGCTGCCGCGCGAGTTCAGCGGCGGGCAGCGGCAGCGGATCGCGATCGCGCGGGCGCTCGCCCTCGATCCGAAGCTGATCGTCTGCGACGAGCCCGTCTCCGCGCTGGACCTGTCGACCCAGGCCCGCGTCCTGGACCTGTTCATCGAGATCCAGGAGCGCACCGGAGTGGCCTACCTTTTCGTCTCGCACGACCTCGCGGTGGTGCGGCACATCAGCCACCGGGTGGCCGTGATGTACCAGGGCGAGATCGTCGAGTTCGGCGACGGCGACCAGGTGACAGCCCGCCCCGAGCACCCCTACACGCAGCGGCTCTTCCTGGCCTCCCCCGTTCCGGACCCGGACCGGCAGGAGCAGCGGCGCGCCGACCGGCAGCGCCTGCTCGCCGCACAGCAGCAGGCAGACGAGCAGGCGGGGGCCGCCGGCTCCGGCGGGGCGGCGGCGTAGTCGCCGTCGCCCACCTCACCGGCCGTCGCGGTCGCCCCCTGCACGCAGCTCACCGACCTTGAGAGGACAACCATGCCCACCGGAACCGCCGACCTGCACCACCTGCTCGCCCAGCTCGACCTCGAGGAGAAGGTGGAGCTGCTCACCGGCTTCGACTTCTGGACGACGGTCCCGATTCCGAAGATCGGCCTGCGTGCGATGGTGCTCTCCGACGGTCCCGCCGGGGTGCGCGGACCGGTCTGGGACGAGCGGTCGCCGTCGCTCAACCTGCCGTCGGCGACGTCGCTCGCCTCGGCCTGGGACACCGATCTCGCCTACCGGTACGGCGCCGCGGCGGCGTCCGAGGCGCGCCGCAAGGGCGTCGACGTCGTCCTGGGGCCGACGATCAACCTGCACCGCTCCCCGCTCGGGGGCCGTCACTTCGAGTGCTTCAGCGAGGACCCGACGCTCACCGCCGAGCTCGCGGTGGCCTACGTGCGCGGGCTGCAGGACAACGGGGTCGCCGCGACCCCCAAGCACTACGTCGCCAACGACTCCGAGACGGACCGCTTCACCGTCGACGTGCGCGCCGACGAGCGGACCCTGCGCGAGCTGTACCTGCTGCCCTTCGAGCGTGCCGTGACCGAGGCCTCGGCCTGGACGATCATGAGCTCGTACAACTCGGTGAACGGCACGACGATGACCGAGAACGACCTGCTCGAGACCCCGCTCAGCTCCGAGTGGGGATTCGACGGCGTCGTCATCAGCGACTGGACCGCCGTGCGCAGCCTCGCCGCGGCTCCGGCCGCCCAGGACCTCGTCATGCCGGGCCCGAACGGTCCGTGGGGTGCCGCCCTGGTGGAGGCCGTGCGCGCCGGAACCGTGCCCGAGCACGCCATCGACCGCAAGGTGCTGCGGCTGCTGCGACTTGCCGAGCGGGTCGGCGCGCTCGGCGACGCCGCCCCCGCAGCGCCCGCACCGCTCGACGGGCGCGCGTTCGTCCGGGCGGCGTCGATCGAGGGGACCGTCCTGCTCACCAACGACGGCGAGCTCCCGTGGCGGGCGTCCGCGCTCACCCGGGTGGCCGTGATCGGCCACAACGCGCGGGACGCGCGCACCCAGGGCGGCGGGAGCGCGACGGTCATCCCCGAGGCGGTCGTCAGCCCGCTCGACGCCGTCCGGGCGGCACTGCCGGACGCGGTGGTGGAGTACGCCCTCGGGGCGGTCGTGCAGGAGGGGGTCGCCGAGATCCCGCTCGCCCGGCTGACCAACCCGGTCACCGGCGGGCCCGGTCTCGCGGTCGAGTTCCTCGACGCGGACGGCACCTCGCTGTTCGTGGAGCACCGGCGGTCCACCGCGCTGGTCTGGTTCGGCGGGGACGCCCCGATCGAGCGGGCAGCGAAGCTCGTCCTGCGGACCGTGTACACCCCGGCGGACAGCGAGACCGTCAAGCTCGGGTTCGCGACCGCCAAGCGAGGCCGGGTGCACGCCGACGGGGTGCTCGTCGTCGAGGACGATCCGGCCGTCTCCGGCACCGACCTCGGTGCCTCGTTCCTCTCCCCCGGTTCGGCGACCGCGACGCTGTCCACCGTCGCGGGGACGCCGATCGAGATCGTCGCCGAGTTCGATCTCGCCAACTCCGGCCACGCGCTCGACAACGCGCTCTCGGTCACCCTGGGCTTCGCCCCGGACGACTCGGACCCCGAGGGTCTGATAGCCAGGGCGGTCGACGCCGCGCGGGCGGCCGACGTCGTGCTCGTCGTCGTCGGCACAAACTCGAAGGTCGAGTCCGAGGGCTTCGACCGGGAGAACCTGGATCTGCCCGGACGTCAGGACGACCTGGTCCGCGGCGTGGCCGCCGTCAACCCGCACACGGTCGTGGTGGTGAATGCGGGTGCGCCCGTGCTCCTGCCGTGGCGCGACAACGTCGCCGCCGTCCTGCTCGGGCACTTCGGCGGGCAGGAGTTCGGCGCCGCGATCGCCGATGTGCTGCTCGGCGCCGCCGAGCCCGGCGGACGGCTGGCGACGACCTGGCCGGCCGCGATGGCCGACGTGCCGGTCCTGAGCACGACGCCGAGCGACGGCGCGCTGCGCTACGACGAGGGGGTCCACATCGGCTACCGCGCGTGGCTCAAGGCCGGCGCGGTCCCCGCGTTCGGTTTCGGCTCGGGCCTGGGCTACACGACCTGGACGTTCGACAAGCTCGAGGTCAGCCCGGACGGCGACGGCGCGTTCACCGCGCGCGTCGCGGTGACCAACACGGGCGCCCGGGCCGGCAAGCACGTCGTCCAGGTGTACGCCGAGCGGCCGGACTCCACGGTCGACCGACCGGTGCGCTGGCTGGTGGGCTTCGCTCCCGTGCGGCTGGCTCCGGGCGAGTCGGCAAGCGTGGACATCGCCGTCCCGGCCCGCGCGTTCGCGCACTGGGACGCCGGCTGGCAGTGCGAGCCCGGCGCCTTCACGCTGCTGGCGGGTTCCTCCGTCGCGGACCTGCCCGTGACGGCGACGGTGACCCTCCCGTGAGCCCGGGGGCCGCGCGTATCGACACGTTCGAGGCGGAGCTCCGCACCGACACCCCGCTCGTGGCGACCGCGCGGCCCCGGCTCACCTGGACCGTGCGGACCGGCGAGCCGGGTTGGGAGCAGGTGTCGGCGCAGGTGCGGCGCGGCCAGGAGGTCGTCAGCCTCCCGGGCGCCGAGTCGGTGCTCGTCGACTGGCCGTTCGCGCCGCTGGCGCCCGGTGAGCGCACCGAGGTCGAGGTCCGGGCCACGGCGGTCTCCGGGACCGCCACGCCCTGGAGCTCCCCGCTGGGGATCGTTGCCGGATTCCTCGCCGAGGGCGACTGGGTCGCCCAGCCCATCGGGCTCGCCGACCCGCAGCGGGCCGCCCAGCCGGTGCTGCTGCGCACCGAGTTCCAGGTTGCGGCACCGGTCCGGCGCGCGACGCTCGTGTGGACCGCGCTGGGCGTGGCCGAGGTGGAGCTGAACGGCCGGCTGGTCGACGACGGCGTCCTCGCTCCCGGCTGGACCAGCTACCGCGACCGCCTCGTGCACGAGTTCGTCGACGTGACCGACCTCGTCCGAGCGGGACGCAACGCGATCGGCATCCGGCTCGCCGGCGGCTGGTACACCGAGGCGTACGGCTTCCACGGGCTGGCCAAGCCGTTCTACGGCGAGCAGCCCAGCGTGCTCGCGCAGGTCGTGCTCGAGGAGGCGGACGGCACGCGGTCCGTCGTCGCGAGCGACGGCAGCTGGCGGGCGAGCGGCTCCGGCCCGGTCGTGACCAGCGGCATCTACCGCGGGGAGACGTTCGACGCGCGGCTGCACGAGCCGGGCTGGTCCGAGCCGGGCTTCACCGGCGGCTGGCCGGCCGCCCGGGTCGGCGGCGCCCGGGCGCCGACCCCGCAGGCGCGGATCGCGCCGCCGGTCCGGCGCATCGAGGAGCTCGCGGTCGCGGCGGTGCTCCCGACGCCGTCCGGCGGGCAGGTGCTCGACTTCGGGCAGAACCTCGTCGGGTGGTTGCGGATCCGGGTGCGCGGCGAGCGCGGGCACCGGGTCACGCTGCGGCACGCCGAGGTACTCGAGGACGGCGAGCTCGCGCTTCGCCCGCTCCGGCTCGCCGACGCGACCGACACCTACGTGCTGGCCGGCGCGGATGCCGAGGGCGCAGCGGAACCGGAGGTGTGGGAGCCCCGGTTCACGTTCCACGGGTTCCGCTACGCCCAGGTCGAGAACTGGCCGGGCGACTTCGACCCGGCGGACGTCACCGCCGTCGTCGTGCACACGGACCTGGACCGAACCGGCACCTTCACCTCCTCCCACTCGGAGCTGAACCGGCTGCACGAGAACGTGGTCTGGGGCATGCGCGGCAACTTCCTGTCGATCCCCACCGACTGCCCGCAGCGCGACGAGCGGCTCGGTTGGACGGGCGACATCCAGGTGTTCGCCCCGACGGCGTCGTTCCTGTACGACGTCCGGGGCTTCTTGACCTCCTGGTTGCGGGACCTGGCGCTCGAGCAGCAGCGGCTCGACGGCGCCGTGCCCCTCGTGGTGCCGTCGGTCCTGGACTCCTTCGGTCCCGGTCTGGTCGCCGCGTGGGGCGATGCCGCGACCGTGGTTCCGTGGGTGCTGCACGAGCGCTACGGCGACACGGGTGTGCTGCGCGACGCCTACCCCAGCATGCGGGCGTGGGTCGAGACGCTCCTCGTCGAGAGCCGGGGCACGGGGCTGTGGGCGGGTACCTTCCAGCTCGGTGACTGGCTGGACCCCGCCGCCCCGCCGGACAAGCCCGCGGCGGCCCGCACGGCCACCGACATCGTCGCGAGCGCCTACCTCGCGCGGTCCCTGCAGATCGTCGCCGACGCCGCGACGGTGCTCGGCGCGGACGAGGACGCAACGCGCTTCGCCGCCGAGGCCGCCCGCGCCCGGACGGCCTTCGCCCGTGAGTACGTCACCCCCGCCGGCCGAATGATGTCGGACGCACCGACGGCGTACGCCCTCGCGCTCCAGTTCCGGCTCGTCAGCGAGCCCGCGACCCGCATCAGGCTGGCCGCCCGGCTCGCCGAGCTGGTGCGCGAGGACGGGTACCGGATCGGCACCGGGTTCGTGGGCACCCCGCTCGTGGCCGACGCGCTGAGCGAGTCCGGGCACCTCGCGGTCGCGGCCCGGCTGCTGCTGCAGACCGAGTGCCCCTCGTGGCTGTACCCGGTCACCATGGGCGCGACGACGATCTGGGAACGCTGGGACAGCCTGCTCCCGGACGGCACGGTGAACCCCGGCGAGATGACGTCGTTCAACCACTACGCGCTCGGCGCGGTGGCCGACTGGCTCCATCGCGTCGTCGCGGGACTCGCCCCGGCCGAGCCCGGCTACCGGCTGCTGCGGATCGGGACGCGTCCGCTCCCCGGCCTCGACCACGCCGCCGCGACCCTGCGCACGCCGTACGGACCGGCCGCGGTGTCCTGGCGGCGCGACGGCGACCGGGTGGTCCTCGACGCGCAGGTCCCGCCGAACGCGCGGGCCGTGGTCGACCTCCCGGGCGTCCCGTCGCAGGTGGTGGGGTCCGGCACGCACACGTGGACGTTCGCCGTCGAGCCACCGCCGCGCTCGCACCGGCCGCTCGACCTCGACTCGCCGACGGCCCACATCATCGACGACCCCGAGGCGTACGACGCCGTCCTCGACGCGATCGGGCGCATCGACCCCGAGCGCCTGACCTCGTTCCGGCAGGACACCGTCTGGTCGCACCGGCGCACGCTGCGCCAGGCCCTGATGCTTTCCCGGCAGGCGCTGACCGACGAGGTCGACGCAGCCCTCGCGGAGCTCGAGCCCCGCGCCGACGCCCGACAAGGAGACTGACATGTTCGACCGCCGTTCCACCGTTGCCGAGGCGCTGCGCAGTCCAGCCGCGCGCACGCTGCTGGACCGCCACCTGCCGGGCGTCGTCTCTTCCCCCGCCGTCGCCCAGCTCGGCTCGATGCGGCTCGGCCAGCTCACCCAGATGGTCCCCGCGACCAGGGAGGATCCAGCGCTGGCCGACCTGTTGTGGGCCGAGCTGGCCGCGCTCGCGGACGGTCACGACGCGGCCCCGGTGTACGGCCGGGCGATCGAGCCGGATCCCGGCTACGAGCCCGCGACGGTCGCCCGGGGTTCGGCCACGGTCGAGCTCCCCGCGGTCGAGCTCCCCGCGGTCGTGGGCCGCTGGGGCGTGCTCGAGGTGACGTTCCACGGGCCGTCGCACGGCAACCCGTTCGTCGACGTCGAGCTGACCGCGATCTTCAGTCAGGGCGAGCGCACGCTCACCGCGGGGGGCTTCTACGACGGCGACGGTCTCTACCGGGTCCGCGTGCTCGCCGAGCGCGAGGGGCGCTGGGAGTTCGAGACGTCGTCGACCGCGCGCTCCCTGGACGGCATCCGCGGCGCCGTCGAGGTGGGCCCGCCCGCGCCGGGCAACCACGGCCCCGTGCGGGTCGACGGCTTGCACTTCCGGTACGCCGACGGCACCCGGCACCGCCCGATCGGCACGACCTGCTACGCGTGGACCCACCAGGGCGAGGCTCTCGAGCGGGCGACGCTGGAGACGCTGCGCTCTGCGGGGTTCACCAAGATGCGGATGTGCGTGTTCCCGAAGTCGTACCTGTTCAATGAGAACGAGCCGGAGCTGTACCCGTTCGAGGGCTCCCTCGAGTCGGGCTGGGACGTCGAGCGCTTCGACCCGGCGTTCTTCCGGCACCTCGAGGAGCGCATCACGGACCTCGCCGACCTGGGCATCGAGGCGGACCTGATCCTGTTCCACGCCTACGACCGGTGGGGTTTCGCCGACCTCGGCCCGGCCGTGGACGACCGGTACGTGCGCTACCTCGTGCGCCGGCTGGCCGCGCTGCGCACCGTGTGGTGGTCGATGGCGAACGAGTACGACCTGCTCTGGGCGAAGACGACCGTGGACTGGGAGCGCCTCGCCGCCGTCGTCGGCGAGAACGACCCGCACGGACACCTCAACTCGATCCACAACTGCTTCTCGTTCTACGACTACGCGAAGCCGTGGATCACGCACGCTTCCATGCAGCGCATCGACCCGTATCGCACCGCGGAGAACACCAACGCGTGGCGCGAGCAGTGGGGCAAGCCCGTCGTGATCGACGAGTGCGCGTACGAGGGTGACATCGACCAGGGCTGGGGGAACATCACCGGCGAGGAGATGGTCCGGCGGTCCTGGGAAGGTGCGATCCGCGGCGGCTACGTGGGCCACGGCGAGACCTATCTCAACGACCGCGAGGAGCTGTGGTGGTCCAAGGGCGGCGAGCTGGTCGGCACGAGCCCGGCGCGCATCGCGTTCCTCGACCGCATCCTCGCCGACTCCCCGACCGGCGTGATCGATCCGCTGCCGTCGGAGTGGGACGTGCCCTGGGGCGGGGTGGCCGGGAGGTACGTGCTCGGCTACTTCGGCTTCAACCAGCCCCGGTACCGCGACCTGGTGCTGCCCGACGGCGACTTCCATATCGACGTCATCGACACCTGGCGGATGACCATCGACCGCCTGGACGGCGTGCACCGAGGCACGGTTCGGGTGGACCTGCCGGGCCGGCAGTACATGGCGGTCCGCCTCGTGCGCGCCGCCGACTGACGCCCCGTCACCACGAAAAGAGAGATCGACCCATGACAGTGGCCCCAGCAGCGCCCACCGCGCAGATGCCCCCCGGCGTGAGTTTCGGCGCGGCGTACTACCACGAGTACCACGTCCCCGGTCGGGTCCCGGACGCCGAGAGCCTCGCCGCCGACCTCGACCTCATGGTCGCCGCGGGCTTCACGGCGATCCGCGTCGGGGAGTCGGTGTGGTCCACCTGGGAGCCCGAGCCGGGTCGGTTCGACCTCGACTGGCTCCAGCCGGTCCTGGACGGCGCCCACGCCCGCGGGATCGGGGTCATCCTCGGCACCCCGACCTACGCGGTGCCGCCGTGGATGGCCCGCCTGCACCCGGAGATCGCGGCGGAGACGGCGACCGGCAGCCCGACCCCGTGGGGCTCCCGCCAGGAGGCCGACGTCTCCCATCCGATGTTCCGCCGCTTTGCCGAGCGGGTGATCCGCAAGGTCGTCGGCCGATACCGCGACCACCCCGCCGTGATCGGCTACCAGGTGGACAACGAGCCCGGCATCCGGCTGTTCTTCAACGACCACGTCTTCCAGCGGTTCATCGCGGAGCTGGCCGACCGCTACGGCATGGTCGATGCGCTGAACGAGGAGTGGGGTCTGACCTACTGGTCGCACCGGCTCTCGGACTTCGCCGACCTGTGGCGACCCGACGGCAACCTGCAACCGCAGTACGACCTCGCCTGGCGACGCTTCCAGGCCAGCCTCATCTCCGAGTACATCGGGTGGCAGGCCGACCTCGTCCATGAGCTCGTCGGGACCGACGCGCTCGTGACGACCTGCCTGTCGATGGACCAGTCCGGCGTGGATGACGTCGCGATCTCCCGGCACTTGAGCGTCACGTCGGGAAACGCGTACTACGAGCCGCAGGAAGCCCTGACGCATCCCAGTACGGCCCCGATGTCGCCGGGGTGGATCGTGAGCGGGACGTGGGCCGTCTACCAGCTCGCGGACCTCATGTTCTCGGCGAGACAGGCGCCCTTCCTCATCACCGAGACGAACGCGGCCTCGATCGGCCATGGCTCCACGAACCTCGTGCCCTACGACGGCCAGCTGCGCCAAGTGACCTGGGCCCTCGTGTCCCGGGGTGCCCGCATGATCGAGTACTGGCACTGGCGGACGCTGCACTACGGCACCGAGACGTACTGGGGTGGGGTGCTCCCCCACGACGGTCGGCCGGGGCGGATCTACGCCGAGGTCGCCCGCATCGGAGCCGAGCTCGGGCGCGTCGGGCACGCCGTCGCGAACGCTCTCCCCGACGCGGACCTGGCGTTCGTGTTCGACTCCGACTCGAAGTGGGCGCTGGGCTTCGGGCCCGCCGCCCCGCTGCCCGGGCCGTCCGGGTGGGGCGACCCGGACTCCTACCGGCGCATGACGCTGCCGTTCTACCGCGGGGCGTTCGACGCCGATCTCCAGGTCGGCACCGTGCGACCGGACCAGCTCATGGCCGAGGACGCCGCCCGGTTCGCCGCCCGCCGCCCCGTGCTCGTGGCGACCGGCTGGTACACCACCACCGACGAGCACCTCGCCTGGCTGGACGCCTACGCGGCGGCCGGCGGGCACCTGCTGATCGGTCCCCGGACGGCGTACGGCGACTGCGAGGGCAGGGCGCGCACGCAGGTCAAGCCGGCCGGGCTCGCCACCGCGGCGGGGGTCTCCTACGCCGAGTTTGCCAACCTCGAGCACCCCGTCCCGGTCGTCGCCCCCGAGGGGTCTCCGCTCGCCGGGGCCAACGGATCAGGTGGCGAGGAGGCCGGGGCAGGGGCCGCAACGCTCTGGGTCGACTACCTCGAAGCGGGCGACGCCGACGTCCTGCTCGGCTACGACCACCCGCACCTGAGGACCTGGGCCGCCGCGACCACGAAGGTTCACGGGGATGGGCGCATCACGGTGGTCGGCACGATCCCGGACCAGCGCCTCGCCCGGGCGATCCTCCGGTGGGCGGCCCCCGCACCCGTCTCGGGGTGGCCGGACCTGCCGGACGGCGTCCGGGTCACGACGGCCTCCGCCCCCGACGGCTCCCGCATCGCGTACGTCCATCACTGGGCCTGGGGCGAGGTCACCGTGCGCGTCCCGGTCGAGGCGCACGACCTGCTCGAGGACCAGCACCTGGCGGCGGGCGCCGCCATCGGGCTCGGCCCCTGGGACGTTCGCGTTCTCAGGCTCAACAACCTCACGACGGAGCGCCGATGACACGCAACCCCTTGGCCGCCGGGTTCCACCCGGACCCGAGCATCACCAAGGTCGGCGACGACTACTACCTGGCGAACTCGACGTTCGAGTACCTCCCCGGGATCCCCGTGCAGCACAGCACCGACCTGCTCAGCTGGAAGGTGATCGGGAACGTCGTCGACCGGGTCGGCCAGCTGGCGCCCGACGTGCCCACCCTCGGTGGCGCCTGGGCGCCCACCATCCGTCACCATGACGGACTGTTCTGGCTGGCCGTCACCGACGCCCTCGGCCAAGGCACGCTGCTGTTCTCGACGCAGGACCCGGCCGGCCCGTGGTCGGACGGGACCCTCGTCGAGGGCCTGGACGGCATCGACCCCGACCTCGCGTGGGACGCCACCGGCGCCTGCTTCATGACCTTCTCGCGCACCTGTACGAGATCGACGGCTGGTGGTACCTCGTCATGGCCGAGGGCGGGACCGAGCGGGGCCACTGCGTCTCGGTCGCCCGCTCGCGCCGGCCCGACGGTCCGTTCGAGGGGCACCCGGACAACCCGCTCCTCTCCGCCCGCAGCACGGACCGCGTCGTGCAGAACACCGGCCACGGCGACCTCGTCCGAGCACCGGACGGCTCGTGGCTCCTCGTCCTGCTCGGGATGCGGACCCGGGGCGCGACCCGCGGCTTCTCGCCGATGGGCCGGGAGACGTTCGCCACGCCCGTGGCCTGGGCCGACGGGTGGCCGTCGTTCGCTCCCGTCGAGCTCTCGGAGCCCGACGAGCCGGTGCGCCGGGTCATCACGTTCGCAGGTGCCCTGGGTCCCGAGTGGCTCAGCGTGCGGCGGTTCCCGACCGACCTCGCCGACCTCACCGCGGCGCCCGGTCGCCTGCTGCTGCACGGCGAGGGCACCGGCCTGGACCATCCGCGCCCGGTGTTCGTCGGGATCCGCCAGGCGCACTTCCGCGCCCGCTTCGCCGCCGTCGTCGACGCCGCGTCGGGACTCGGCGGCCTCGGCCTGCGCTACGACGAGGTGCACCACTACGACATCGAGGTGGACGCCACCACGGTCCGGGCCCGCGCGCGGCTGTCCGGGATCGACCAGGAGTGGACCACGAGCGCACCCACCGGCCCCGTCACGCTGTGGATCGAGACCGCACCGGTCGAGGGCGGCATGTTCGAGTCGATGTCCAGCGACACCATCCGGCTCGGCTTCGACGGCCCCGACGGCCCGACGACGCTCGCCGTTCTCGACGGCCGGTACCTCACGGCGGAGACGACCGCCTCGTTCGCCGGACGCGTGGTCGGCGTCTACGCCGTCGACGGCACGTTCGCCGTCGACTCCTTCACCTACACCGGCACGGACGCGTGAGGCAGATCGTCGCAGGGCTCAGCGCGCCGTGGGGGGCGCGTCCGCGATGAGGCGCTGGGCCTCGTCGAGATCGGTGATGAGCACGTTGACCCAGCCGCCGAGCAGGGCGGCACGGATGGCAGCGTGCTTGCGGACTCCCCCGGCGACGGCGACCCGGCGTGGCACCTTGCGCAGCTGCGCGGCGCCGATGCCGATCACCCGGTCGTCCACCGCGGTGTGCAACGGGACGCCGTCGGCGTCGAAGAATCGCAGGCAGATGTCCCCGACTGCGCCCGCGGCGCGCAGCACGTCCCGGTCGAGCTCGGCCAGCGCGTTGCCGCTGCGGCGCAGCAGCGGCGACGGCTCGACCGAGCCGATGCCGACCAGCACCATCGTGAGCCCCGGCCAGATCGCCATCACGCCCGCCACCGTCGGATCGGCGACGAGGGAGTCCCGGGCCGACGCCGTGCTGAGCATCCCCGGCGCGGGCATGAACACCGGGTCGGCCCCCGTCCCCGCGGCGAACAGACCGATCAGCCGCGTGGCCTCCAGCTGCACCCGGGGGTCGCCGATGCCGCCGACCACCTGCAGGACGGTGTCCACGACCCGGGTCCGTGAGGGGCGCATGGACTCCACCGCGGCGAGGAGCGTCGCGGACCACGACGAGATGCCGACCGTGTCCCCGCCGGTCAGCGTCGTCTCGAGGTAGTCGGCGGCGGCCGCGCCCAGCGCCCGCGTGACGTCGTCGTCGGACCCGCCGGCGTCGACCACCACGGCCTCGCCGAGGCCGTAGCGCTCCTCGAGCGCGTCCTCGACGTCGGTGTGCACCCCGGCCGGCAGGGCGATGGTCGTCCGGACGATGCCGACCTCGCTCGCACGCTTGAGCAGCCGGGACACGCGAGGCTGCGACACGTGCAGCTCCTCGGCGATCTGCGTCTGGCGCATCCCGCGCTCGTGGTACATCCGCGAGATCTTGGCCATCAACCGCAGCTGCTCGCCCGAGTGCCCGAAGCGGTGCCCCACCCCGGCCGGGCCGTACTCGTCGACCACGGTCATCCCCTCCGTGCGAATGTTCATTCGTCGCCGTGACTCTATCCGCCGACGGGCAGATCTCCCCGGTGCCGCGTGCTCGAGGCGAGCACGTCCCGCACCGCGGCGGCCACGCCGTCGGCGCTGATCCCGAAGTGGTCGAGCAGCCACTGCACGGATCCGGTGGGCGCGAACGTGTCGGGGACACCGACGAAGCGCATCGGGACGGGGTGGCGTCGCACGACGACCTCCGCCACCGCGCCGCCGAGCCCGGAGGTCAGCGCCTCCTCCACCGTGACGATCGCGCCGGTCTCGCGGGCCGCCGCCTCGATCGCGTCGCCGTCCAAGGGCTTGATGCTCGGCATCGACAGGACGCGCGCGAAGATGCCCTCCGCGGCGAGCAGGTCGGCCGCGTCGAGGGCCCGGACGACGACGGTTCCGGTCGCGATCAGCGTGATGTCGCTCCCGTCGCGCAGCGTCACCGCCCGGCCTGGGGCGAACTGGTATCCCGGCGGGTTGACGTCCGGCACGCCCATCCGGCTCACCCGGACGAACACCGGGCCGTCGTGCTGGGCCGCCCAGCGGATCGCCTGCGCGGTCTCGGCGGGGTCACTGGGCACCAGCACGGTCAGCCCGGGGAGGGTTCGCAGCCACGCGAGGTCCTCGATCGAGTGGTGCGTCGGGCCGAGCTCTCCGTAGGCCATCCCGGGGCTCATCCCGCACAGCACCACGTGGCTCTGGGAGTAGGCGGCGTCGACCTTGATCTGCTCCATCGCGCGCGCGGTGAGGAAGCAGGACGCGGCGGAGACGAACGGGATCTTGCCGCCGTTCGCGAGCCCCGCCGCGACCCCGACCATGTCCTGCTCGGCGATGCCCACGTTGACCAGGCGGTCACCGAACCGGGCGGCGAACGGGTTGAGCTTGCTCGACCCGACCGAGTCGTTGACGACGGCCACGATGCGCGGGTCGGCGTCCGCGAGCTCGATGAGGGTCGCTACGAACGCGTCCCGGCAGTCGTGCAGCGCGCGTTCGGCGGGTGCGGGTGCGGGCGTGGCGGTGGTGCTCACGGTGTCTCCAGCTCGGTGAGGGCGGTCGCCACCTGGTCGGGTGACGGGACCTTGTGGTGCCAGGCGACGTCGTCGGACATGAACGAGATCGGATGGCCCTTGAACGTGTGGGCGATGACCGCGGTCGGCTTGCCCGAGGCGGCGGGGACGCCGGCGAACGCGTCGACCAGGGCGCCGTGGTCGTGGCCGTCGACCTCGACGACCTCCATGCCGAACGCGCGGAGCTTGTCGGCGAGCGGCTCGAGGTCGTTGGTGTCGGCCACGCGGGCACCCTGCTGCAGGCGGTTGCGGTCCACCACGACGCACAGCTGAGCCAGGCCGTGGTGGCCGGCGGTCATCATGGCCTCCCAATTGGAGCCCTCCTGCAGCTCGCCGTCCCCGACCACGACGAACGTGCGCCGCGGCGAGCCGTCGAGCTTGCCGGCGATGGCCGTCCCGACGGCGATCGGCAGCCCGTGCCCGAGCGGGCCGGTACTGGCCTCGACGGCCTCGATCTTGGTGTTCGCCGGGTGCCCGTTGAGCTGGGCGAGCGGCTGCATGAACGTGGCAAGCCGGTCCAGCGGCACGAAGCCGGCGACGGCGAGCGTGGTGTACAGCGCGGCCGCGGCGTGCCCCTTGGAGAGGATGAAGCGGTCCCGCTCGGGATCGTCGACCGTCTCGGGCGAGACGTTCATGACGTGCAGGTACAGCGTGACCAGCACGTCGATGACCGAGAACTCGCCGCCGATGTGCCCCAGCCCGGCGGCCCGGACCATCTGGATGTCGCGCCGGCGCACCAGGCGGGCCGCCTCGGCCAGGTGGGCCACGACGGCCGCCCGGCCGGCGTCGGCGTCGATCCGACCCATGACCCGCAGCTCGTCCGATGGCGCCACGGTCGGGTCGAGCGCGGGGACCAGGTCCTCCTCTACCGCACTCACTTGCCCTCCCGCAGGCAGGAGAACAACACGTCCTGGACCAGCTTCTGGGCGCCCATCGCATCCTGGCGTTCCTGCGCGGCGCGCAGCGCGTCGATGTCGAGCTCCTCCAGGGCACGGTGGATGCCCTTGAGGAAGCGGATCGAGAGCTTGGCGGCCTCGACGGTGTTCTCCCGGAACGGGAACTGGTCGAGCTGCCAGATGCCCTCCCAGTTGTTGATCTTCAGGGTGTAGAAGAACTCGAAGACCTCGACCGGGTGCACCGTGCCGACGACCATGTCGTCGTCCCAGCTGCGCAGGTTGTCGTTGACGTCCATCGCCCACAGCAGGCCGTGGTCGATGAGCAGCTGCGCGGCCGCCGCCGGCGACTCGCCGCCGAAGAGCGCGTGGCCGAAGTCGAGCAGCACGCCCACGTTGTCCACGTTCATCGCCTTGATGCCGAGCACGGTCTTGGCTGCCGAGTCCCAGAACATCTTGTTCCGCGGCTCGCGCGGCTTGTACTCGATGACGATCTTGATGTCCGGGTTCGCCAGCGCCAGCTCGCGCATCCCGGAGACGGCGAGCTCCCACTGAGTGTGGTGGTCGACCTGGAACGGGTAGTCCCAGCCGTCCTGTCCCGGCCAGACCTTGAGGTACCTGGCACCGAGCGCGCGCACGACGTCGGCGGCCTCGTTGAGCGCGTCCAGCGCCTCGGCCCGCACCGCCGCGTCGGGGTTGGTGAACGCGCCCTTGCTGAACCGGCGCATGTAGATCTCCGGGGTGACACCGACCGCCTCGAGGCCGTTCTCCGCCAGGGCCGCCTTGACCTGCTCGACGGTCACCCCCGGGGTGAACGGGTACGGCACATCCACGACCGACAGGTCGCCGACCTCACCGGCCAGGGCGATCTGCTCCAGGGTCGTGACGGGCGGCGCGTAGCCATCGGTCGCGTACCGGTCCACATAGCTGGCGAAGTGCCACAGACCGGCCCCGAATCGTGGGTTCTCAGGCATGTTCTTTCATCTCCATCACTGGTTCCTGGGTGGGTGTCGAGATCGTGGGGTCGGGTTCGCACCCGACGGCGTGGCCCCGCGAGCGGGCGACCGCGGTGGCCCACTGCCTGCGTCGGGCGACGCGCTCGGCGGCCGTGAGTCGGGGCTGCACGTCCGGCGTCCCGAGGTTCGGGTCCCGGGCGCCGGGCTCGGCGCCCGGGGCGGGCTCGGTTCGTGGTGCGAGCCCGAGCGTGCGGGCGGCGAGCAGGGTGACCCCGAGGGCGGACGCCTCGGGCGAGTCGGCGACCCGGACGGGTCGTCCGAGCAGGTCCGCCTGCAGCGCCATCAGGAGGCCGGATGCGG
Source organism: Pengzhenrongella sp. (assembly GCF_036565025.1). Lineage (NCBI taxonomy): Bacteria > Bacillati > Actinomycetota > Actinomycetes > Micrococcales > Pengzhenrongella > Pengzhenrongella sp. The sequence continues at coordinate 2,058 of NZ_DATCNW010000338.1, read as the reverse complement.
TCGCGCCGCCGTCGGCATGGAGCACACCGATCCGCGCCCGCCCGTCGGACTCGATCGCCTCGACGACGTCGGCGACCTGGTGCGCGACGGCCTCGAGGGCGGCCAGGGCGAGGTGCGCTCGACGGGTGCCGCCGGTCACCCCGGTGAGCACGCCGGTCGCCGCCCGGTCCCAGTAGGGGGCGCCGAGGCCGGAGAAGGCCGGCACGAGGACGACCCCCGCCGTGTCCGTAGCCTCGGCCGCCAGCGCCGTCAGGAGCGCGCCGCCCTCGTCGTCACCGCCGAGCATCCGGGCCATCCAGTCGAGGGCGGACCCGCTCGCGATGATGTTCCCCTCGCGGGCGTAGGTCGGTTCGCCGTCCGTCAGCCAGGCGAGCGTGGTGGTGATCCCGTCGGGTGCCTGGTCGGCGCCGGCGCACGGCGTCATGACCGACGAGCCCGTGCCGTACGTGGCCTTGCCCTCGCCGGGCTGGGTGCAGCCGTGCCGGTACAGCGCCGCGTGGGAGTCCGCGAGCACGGCCACCAGCGGGATGCCGGCCGGGAGCGAGCCGACGCCGCGCGTGGTGCCGAAGTCGCCGTCGGAGGCGCGCACCTCCGGCAGCGCGGAGCCCGGCACGCCGAAGAGGGACAGCAGGGTGGGGTGCCACGCCAGCTCCTGCAGGTCGAGCAGCAGCGTGCGTGCGGCGTTCCCGGCCTCGGTGGCGAACTCCCCGGTCAGGTTCCAGATCAGCCACGCGTCCACGGTGCCCAGGCACACGTCCGCCGGGTCGGCGCCCGACGCCGTCGCGGCGTCCAGCAGCCAGCGCATCTTGGGCGCCGAGTACATCGGGTCCAGCGACAACCCGGTGCGCAGCCGGACCTCCTGGGCCGCGACCGGCCCGAGCGCCGCGCAGGCTGCGGACGTCCGGGCGTCCTGCCAACCCAGCACCGGCCCGAGCGGGACACCGGTCGACCGGCTCCACACAACGACGGACTCGCGCTGGTTCGACACCGCGACGCCCGCGATCCGGGCGTCCGGGGCCTGCGCGAGGCACTCATCAACGGCCGCGACGGTCGCGGACCAGATCTCGGCCGCGTCCTGCTCGACCCACCCCGGCGCCGGGAACGAGATCCCGACCGACCGGGAGCCGACCGCCACCACGGCGGACGTCCGCGGATCGACGAGCAGCGCCTTGGTGTTCGTCGTGCCCTGGTCGATCGCGAGCACGAGAGGTCGACCGGTTCCGGTCACCGAGGCGCGTTTCTCGCCGTTGCTCGCCTGTGCGCCTGCCAACTGGACCGCCGGTGCATATCTATTCCGTAGTGAATGGATTGGTCCTAGCGTAGTCATCCGTCAGAAGGCGTGTCAACGGGCATCTGAGGAACAGGCACATCGAGGGCGGCCGACCTGGTCCTCTCAGGCGTCCCGGCCCGGCGCGACTTGTGCGCGCTAACCTCGCCAACCGGTCGGCACTCCCCTTGACCCAGCTCCTCCAGGGCACAATCGGGCCGCAGACCGTAAATCGGTCAGGAGTTCGACCTCGTCGTGGGCACCGTCGAGCGGGCCGATGTCTACGACGCCGCCGATCGAGCCCAGGGTCGTCTCGCCATGCAGGTCAACCCCGTCATCCGGACACCCGAGCAATGGGCCGGCGACTCGGACTCCCCGATCCCGTAGATCAAGGCCTCCCCTACCCTCGACGTGACGCCGGAGCGATCGGCGTCCGCATGAGCCGCTGGCCGCGGGGCGAAGCCGAGATCGAACAGCTCGTCTTCGGCGCTAGTCGCAATGCCGTTCAGTTAGCCCGGTGGCGGTGGTCCGACTGGCCAGCAGGGGCGAGTTTTGGTCCGGATGTGCGCCGGCCACCGTGAGTCGTGCCGGACGCCACTGCCGGGTGAGCGGTGGTCGCCTGCTCGCGCCACGAAATGCGTGGTGTTGTCGTCGCCAGGAGCGATCCGCACCGACTCCCACCTCGCGGCTCGGTCGTCGCCGCTGCCGAGCTCGCCCGCCACCGTGAGTTCGCCATTCTGAGGCGAGTTCGTCGGTTAAAATTGACGAACTCGCCTCAAAATGGCGAAGTC
>NZ_DATCNW010000337.1:0-26954 GCF_036565025.1 Pengzhenrongella sp. | reverse complement strand
AGCTCGGGCACGTGACCCTCGTGCCCGGCGGCCACTACTGCGGGTGCGGGCAGGAGGGCTGCTGGGAGGCGTACGTCTCCGGCACCGCACTGGCCAAGCTCGCGCAGAGGGTGGCGATCAGTGACCCCGATGGCGCTTCCGCGATGCTGCGCGTCGCTGCGGGCAAACCACTCGCGGGAGCCCACGTCACCGCCGCCGCCCGCGAGGACGACCCCCTCGCGCTGCAGCTGCTGCAGCGGTTCGGCGATCTTCTCGGCGCTGGGATCGCCACCCTGTGCGCCGTGGTCGACCCCGAGGTCGTCGTGGTCGGCGGGGGGATTGCGGCGGCGGCCGCCGACCTGATCCTCCCCCACGCGCGGACCGGGTTCCTGCGACGACTGTCGGGCCGCGGCTTTCGTCAGTCGCCGCTCGTGCTCGAGGCGTCGCTGGGGAACGACGCCGGCATCGTCGGCGCGGGTGATTCCGCCCGGATGACATTGCCGCACGCTCCGGCTCCGGCTCCGGCACCTGCACCTGCACCTGCACCTGCACCTGCACCCGCCCTCGTCGGGTGAACACGCGCAACAGCCGCGCAACTCAGAGAACTTGGATCCCTTGTCTGCGGTGGCCCGCCGCGCGGCGTGGCCGCGTACTCGTCGTGGGCCCAACTACGCACCGGAGAACCGATGGTCATCTCCCGACGGCGTATCGCTCTCGTGGCGCACGACCCCAATCAGGACGCTGATCGTCACCAGAATATTTCGTTGTCGACGCAACTACCTCGACTGCCAGACGTGTGACCGCTCTGAGGGGTGCGGCAGAGGCAGGGGATACGCGCGCAGGGAGGTAGGCGCGGATTTCCCGTCAGGGACAGGGGGGACGCCTCTGGGATGCGTCAGCCGAGAGCGGTGGTCGAGGGCGCGGTGCCGGGCGCACGCCAGGCGAGTAGGTGCGTGTGGCAGGCCACTCGCGAGGCGCAGGAGCGTCGTGAACCCCTCGGTGAGCGGCCCAATCTGCGCTGACCATCGACCGTCGCGGCTCAAGCGATCTGGATGCGCTCGTCGCCAATCTCTACCTCGACTCGCAGTCGCCCGCCGACAGCTTCGACGTACTTGCGCAACGTGTCGACCTGGGCGCGCTCGATGTCGCCGTGCTCGATTCGCGAAACTCGGTTCTGGCTGACCTGCAACCGGCTAGCGAGCTCGACCTGCGTCAACTCGGACGCCTCACGCAACTCACGCAAGCGGTAGGCACGGACCTCGTCGAGCATCCGCTTCTTGTGCGCATCCACCCGTGCGCGATCGACGGTGCGATCGCGCACGAACTCGTCAAGACTCTTCGCCATCACGGTCCCTTTCTGGTCAACCTATCCAGATGCTCAGTGAAGCGGTCATCGGCGATCGGGACGTTCACGGTGTACCACTTCCTCCAGTTGCCGGCCTTGTCGCCGGCGACCAGCAGGATCGCCCGGCGCTCAGGGTCGAAAGCAAACAACACCCTCAACTCCGAACGGCCGCCCGATCCTGGCCGCAACTCCTTCATGTTCCTATGACGAGAACCGACCACCGTGTCGACCAAGGGGCGACCCAGCTGGGGCCCACGCTCAGCGAGCAACTCCAGAGCCGCGACAACCTGCTCGTACGAGGACTGATCCAGTGCCGTCAACCACTCCTCGACCAGCTCGACGTCGACGCTCCACATCGCAGCCAAGATACACCTCCTAGGCTATATAACACAAGAGTTGTGGGCCCGCTCGTAAGGGCCACCGAACCTCGCGTCAGGCGACCTCGACCGGGACGGGGACCGTTTGGAGTGAGCCGACCAGGGCGCGTCCGTCTCGGCGGATCCCCGTGAGCAGAAGTTCGCCGTTGGCGGCCATCGTCGCAAGCCCATGCTCGGACCGGTCGAGAATCTCGCACGGGTTCCCGGTCCAGCGCGCCACGTGGGACGCGAGGTCGGTGAGGTCGTGCTGCCACTCCTCGTCGTCGTCGTCCACGTCCATCGGCCGCACCACGAGCAGATCGATCTCGCTGTCGATGGTGCCGTCACCGCGCGCTGCGGAGCCGTAGACGACCACGGCGACGGGACGGTGGCCCCAGGTGCGGGCGTGCTCGGCGATGCGTGCCCAGAGTTGCTGTCGCAGGGTCGCGAGGCTCTCGACGGCGCCGGCGGCCAGGTGTTCTCGGTTGAGCACGAACAGCGACGACGAGCCGGCTGGCGTGCGCTCGACGAGCCCGGCGGCGGTCAGCTCGCGCAGGATCCGCGCGACCCTGGGCTGTGACACGCGTGGCCGCGTCAGCTCGGCGATCCCACGCCCGGTCAACGGAATGGTCGTCCCCGCGAGGACCGCCAGCACGGGGCCATGCGCCGACGGCACGACGCAACTCATCGGGTTGGATACGTCCATCGCGCCTCCCTGTGATGCCTCAACAACTCGTGCGAGAACCCAAATACTCACTCGTGGCTGAGCCGAGTGGCGTATCCCCTTGACCGGCCACCGGGCTCGAACTGCGTATCCCCGGCAAGGAACGCGCCAAGGACCGCGTCGTGGGCCCGCGCGCAACCTCCGATCTGGACTTCTTGGGCTACTCGCCTGACCTGCGCAAACACTGCGTATCCCCTCGGGGATACGCAGTTTGGGGATACGCGTCCGATTACGCACGGTCGCCAGCCTTGTGGGCATGGAAAGCCGACTCAGGTCGCCGCACGGGACACACGACACGCTCCCCCTCGCATCGTCACGCGAGTCGCTCCCCCACGACACGCTTCCCTCGTCCGCTCGGCGTGTGGGGAGGTCCCGCCATGCATGACTCGGGCGGATTCCTCCAGCTGGACCGGAGCGTCGACTCGATCACCGTCGGCGTTCGGCACCGCAAGGACCTCGGCGACCTCGGGGTGCTGGCCAGGTCGATCCAGGACCGTGGGCTTCTGCAGCCGATCACGGTCACCCCCGACGGCGCGTTGGTGTGCGGGTTGCGGCGGCTCGAGGCGATCAAACAGCTCGGCTGGCGGACCACAAACGTATGGGTTCGCCGGGTCTCCGAGGGCGCGCAGCGCCTGCTCGCCGAGCAGGACGAGAACGCGGTCCGCAAGCCCTACACGGACCTGGAAGCCGAAGAGCTGTACCGCGAGATCAAAACGCTCCTGGCCGAGGAGGCCGAGCGCCACCAGGCCGCGACACGGTTCGGAACCCGCTCCGCGGAGTCCGGCGGCACGGGTGGACGCGGGGTCCCCGATTCGGGCACCCCGCGTGACCTGGTCGGCGATTCCCGCAAGCGGGCAGCGCAAATGGTGACCGGCAACGCATCGCACACCCGGATGGAGCAGATCGGCCGGATCCGCGACATCGCCGCCGACCCCGCCGAGTCGCAGCGGATCCGCGAGGTCGCGAACACAGCCCTCGAACGCATCCGTGACGGGCACCCCGTCAACCCCGCCTACCAGTCGGTCCGGGCCGCACTGGGTGAGCAGGTCGAGGTACCAGAGCACCGGCGACCGACCGACGAGGAGCTCGATGCGATGGCCGAGGCCGCTCTCGAACGGATCAAGGCAACGTCGACGAAAAGGAAGACCAGCCGGCCGGCATCCAAGGCGCTGGCCACGACGACGTTCGCCACGTCGCAGCGGATGTGGGTGATCACGTTCCGGGACTTGGACGGCTGGCTCCAGGGGTACGACCCGTCGGACCTGGCGACGTCGGTGACCGTGAGCGAGTGGGCGGCGTTCGAGCGGGTCCTGGTCCAGATGACCGCGTTCGCCGAGGCTGGCCGAGTCGCGCGCGACATCGTGCGCGCAACGGTCTGAGGCGACCACGCGAGGCCCTCCTCGTCCCCCTCCCACCGGCTGCGTACGGGCAACCGCTCGCCTCAACCGTCCGGGTCGTCCTCGTCGATCTCGTCGAGCAGGTCCTCTTCGTCGTCGGACGCCCGCCTGCCGAGCAGCGTGCCGTCTGGGTCGACGGGCCGCAGAGTCAGGTCCAGGATCGTGGCCGGGGTCTGGTCGACGGAGGTGTCGAGCTCGATGTAGTGCTTCGCGGTGATGGCCGTGGAGGTGTGTCCGAAGAACGTCGCCGCGGCCTCCACGCCGATTCCACGGGCGAGGATCGTGGCGCCGGTTCGCCGGTACCAGCGCGGGGTGATGCCCAGGTCCTCAAGGCCGGCGTCCTTCACGAAGTCGCGGAACGTCCGTCGCAGGTTGTGCACGGTGAGCACCTTCCCGTCGCGGCCGTGGAAGATCGTCACCTCGCCCTGCGCGGGCGTCATCTCTGCGAGCCGTTCGCGGATCACCCTGGCTGCGAACTCCGGCACTGGGATACGCCGGTTCGACGCGTCGGTCTTGGGATGGTCCTGGCGGTGACACCCGGTCTTCTTTCGCTCGACCACGGTGCCCTGGATGTGGGCGACCATCCCCTTCTTGGTCTCGGTGACGTCGACCGGGCGCAGGGCGAGCGCCTCCCCCGGGCGCATCGAGGTACCCAGCATCACCTCGCAGACGTCGCGCACCTTCCCGTCGGGCTTGGGTCCGCGACGGCCCGGACCGGTGCGCCACGCGGCGGCGGCGGCTCGGATCTGCTGCACCTGTTCCAGGCTCATCGCTTGGACCACATGCTTGGGCAGGATCAGGTCCGAGGTCCCCTCCAGCGGGTTGCGCGGTATCGCGTCATGGCGCAGCGCGAACTTGAAAAGCATGCTGAGCAGCGAATTGGCGTGCTTGGCCCGCGAGTACGAGATCGCCAGCTCCTGCTTGAGGAAGAACTCCACCCTGCCGGTGGTGATCTCGCCGAGCATGTAGCCCTCGAAGAACGGCCGGACGTGCAGACGCAGGTCGTCGCGGTAGTTCTCCTTGGTGCCCTCGGAGATGTCACGCGTCTTGAGGTCTTCGAGCCACAGCTCGGCGAGATCTGCGAACGGGCTGGACAGGCGCAGCACCCCGCCGCTGCCGTACCCGACGCGGGAGGCCAGGCGGTCCTTGATCAGGGCTCGCACCGCCCGCACCGAGGTGCCGGTGGCACGGACCTTGCGCAGCCGGCCGTCCAGGTCTCGGTAGCGGGTCTCGGCACGGTACTTGCCGCCCACCTCGACGAGCCGGATCTCGCCGAACGTCCCGATCGAGGTCCGCGGCCTGCCGCTCACTGGCGGCTCCGGTCGCGGCGACGAGCGTCTTCGGCTTCCATGCGGGCGAGCCAGTCTTCGATCGCGACCAGACGGAACATCAGCCGGGGTCCGACGCGGAACCCACGCGGCCCGCGGCCCTTGGCTCGCAGGTCGTACAGCGTCTGGGCGGTGACATGGAGCCGCTCGGCGAGCTCCGGCAGCGACAGCACCTCGAGGGTGCGCGGGAAGTTGCTCTGGGTGTCCATGACACCGAGGTGTGCGGCACGCGCCGGGACGCTCCGAGGAGCGTCGAGATCGGGCGGTGCCGGCTCGAGTGACGACGCCGAAGTGCCCCATAAATGCCCACAGACCATGCCCTTGCCCCCGAAACTTGGGACTCAGACACGGCCTGTGGCCTTGCGACGTGCTACTTCGGTGGAGCTGAGGGGACTCGAACCCCTGACCCCCTGAATCCAGAGGAGTCCTCTCCACCCTTCGAGGAATCTTGACGAATCTCGAAGTCTTGCCGCCTGACCTGGGCGAATGCCTGAGCGAGATGAACGTTGCAAGATAACGATATCGAACTCTCTAGGCCAAGTTGGAGCCGCTTGGAGGCATCTCGCGACACCGAAGTGCCCAATACTTGCCCACTCCCCTACTGGTTGCCTACTGGTTGCCTACGTTGCTACTTCAAGTCAAGAGCGCGCCTCCGGCGCGCGTGCAGCCTCGCCCGATGGGCCACGTTCTATGGCAGCCCGCAGTCGCTCTCGCACTTCTTCCCCGCTAACCGCCTCCGCGCTGTCACGTCTCGCTGCCTCGAACGACTCCCCCACCCAAGGGTCCGTTTTCGAAGCTCGATCGATGGCGCTGAACTGCGCAAGCTTGCCGACTTCTTCTTGCGCAATGACAACCAGTGACTGCGCGCGTGGTGATGGGAACAGTGCGTCTGCCTCAACGACGATCCGCGCCGCGTTGTCCAGGAGCGCAAGCCACAAGGCACGGGCGACCGTCGGTGTCATCGTCGTCATGTCGTCAGGCTAGGACTACGACCGGTCACGCCTGCAAAGACGGACGAGCAACAGGGTGTACTAGCAACTTGTCGGGTTGCCGGCCTGGGTGGACCCGGCGACCAGCACGTGCCGTCGTCGAACAGCGCTCCGCTCAAACCGCCTACACGAACACAGACGAAACGCACCTCACGTCGGGTGACGACCTCAAGGGTTCTGGCGGAGGCGACCTTCCTCCACGATTGGTTCATGGCCGGGTCGCGGTAAGCGCCACGGCGGCCTGGAAGTCCTCGCCGGTGAGCGGGTGGCCGAAGTGATATCCCTGGGCGTCATGGCAGCCGAGCCTCAAGAGGGCTTCGGCCTGCGCCTCTGACTCGACGCCTTCGGCGACGACGGAGAGCTTGAGGGCTTGGCCGATGGCGACGACGGCGTGCACGACCGCACGATGGTAGGCGTCATCCGGCAACCCGGCGATGAAACGCTGGTCGATCTTTAACACATCAATAGGGAATTGCTCGAGGTAGGCCAGCGATGAGTACCCAGTCCCGAAGTCGTCGATGGCGATCTTCGCCCCTGTGTTGCGTATGGCGCTGAGGGCCGTGCTGAAGAAGGCGACATCGTCCATGAGGACGCCTTCGGTGATCTCCAGCACGAGGTGGGCCGGCTCAAGGCCATTGGCGGTCAGCGCGTCCCGGACGACGTCATCGAGATTGAGCGTACTGAGCTGACGGGCCGAGATGTTGACCGACATCGACAGCTCGGGCGCGATCGTCTGCCAGCTGGCCAGTTGCCGACAGCTCTCCTCGATGACCCATCGCCCGATCGGGATGATGAGTCCCGTCTCCTCGGCGAGAGCAATGAATTCCGCCGGGGACACCGTCCCCCGCTCGGGATGCTCCCAGCGAAGGAGGGCTTCAGCGCCGATGATGCCTGTGCCATCAAGGCGCTTCACCGGCTGGAATCGCAGCGAAAACTCGTGTCGTTCGACGGCTCGGCGCAAGTCGGCAATCGCCGAGAGGCGGTCCTCGGATGTCGCGCGCAGGGTGTCGGTAAAGAACTCCGTCCGGTTCCTGCCCTTGGCTTTGGCTTGCAATAAAGCGATGTCCGCGTCGCGGAGGAGGGCGTCGGGACTGTCGGGGCCACCTCCGACTGCCACGCCCATGCTGATCGTGATCGGTACCTCCGTGCCGCCAACGATGCACGGGGCCGCCATCGACTGCCGCAACCGGGCGGCAAGGCTGTCTGCGAAGTGCGTCACACCCTCGGAGACAACGACGAACTCGTCTCCGCCGAAGCGGGCAACCGTGTCGGTGCCACGGACACTGCCGGCGAGTCGGCCAGCGACCTCGGTCAACAGGTCGTCGCCTCCGGCGTGGCCGTACGCAGTGTTGACGTCCTTGAACCAGTCGACGTCGACGAACACGACGGCGACCATGGAGTGGCTGCGTTCTGCTCGTTCGAGGGCGATGTGGAGCCGATCGATGAGCAGCACGCGATTGGGCAGGCCGGTCAATGCATCGTGCATGGCCCGGTGGGTTAGCTCGCGCTCGGCTCGCAGCGGCTCGGTCACGTCCCGCAGGTACCCGGTGAAGATCGGCGGGCCGGGCAGGTCGACCCGGGTGATCGCCAGCTCGACAGGGAACTCGATGCCGTCGGCGCGCATGGCGGTGATCTGGAGGCGGTGGCCGACGATGCTGCCGCCGCCGCCGCGGGCGAGGTACCGGGCCAGCCCGGCCCGGTGAGCGTCGCGCAGCGACGGCGGGATGATGAGTTGGGCCATTTCCTGGCCGATGACGGCTGCCTTGGAGTAGCCGAAGGTGCGTTCGGCAGCGGGGTTGAACTCGAGGATCCGTCCCTCAGAGTCCATGGTGACAACGCAGTCCAGTGCGGACTCGAAGATCGCGCTCTTGCGCGCCTCGCTGGCCCATAGGGCCCGCACGGCGAGTTTCTGGTCGGAGATGTTGCGCGCCACAGTCGAGGCGCCCACGATCGTACCGGCCGCATCACGCAGGGGCGAGACCGCGATCGAGACGTCGATGATGTGGCCGTCCTTGTGGACCCGCTCGGTCTCGTAGTGCTCGACCCGCTCACCCCGGCCCACCCGCTCGTCCATGTCGGATAGCTCGCCGGCCCGGTGGGGCGGGATGATCTGCGAGATGTTGCGGCCAACCATCTCTTCTGCGGTGAAGCCGTACATGTCTTCAGCGCCTGTATTCCAACTGGTGATCGCCCCGCTCAGGGTTTTCCCGATGATGGCGTCGGCCGACGAGTCCACGATGGCGGCGAGCCGCGAGGCGGCCGCCAGTTCGCGGTCTGTCGCCCCGACCAGCATCAGCGCCTCACGCTTGGCGCGGTCGCGCTCGTTCACCGCCGCCGCCAGCATCAGTGTCGTTAGAGCCACCGCCGCCAAGAAGGTGTCCAGGATCCATAAGCTGTGCGTGGTGGTGCCGCTCACAAACGGCCCGAGGTGCTGGACCGTGAGCGCTACAGCAATACCCGATACCACTAGCGTCGCCGCGGTCGCGCCTGGCTGGCGCAGCAGCAGCGCCGCCCAAATCAGCAGAGGGAAGACGAGGTACGCACGCTGGGGCGGGCCACTGAAGGCAACCAGCGAAACCGCGGCCAGCACGACGACGACGATGACTCCACCGAGCCATGCTCTAGTCGAGATGCTGAAGCGCCCGGGCCGGGCCCAGATCAGGATCGCCGTCCCGACCACCAACGTGCCCAACGCGTCGCCCGCCCACCACACCTGCCACGTAGCCCAGAAAGCGCCCGGAGCGATCACATCGCCGAACGCCAGGCTCGCCACCCCGACCGATGCGCTCACCACGGTAGACAGCCCGGCCGCCAGCAGCGCCACCGCGACCACGTCAGCGACCCGTTCCAACGACGGGCGAAAGCCCGGCACTAGACGCAGGAGGGAGGCACCGATAACCGCTTCGAGGGTATTGCCGACGGCCATGCCGCAGGCCACGGCCAACGGCACAGCGCTGAGCCCGTTCACCAGCAGCGCCCCGAGTGCAACGCCAGGCCAGAGTCGGACACCAAACAGCACCAAGGCCGCCAAAGCCAGCCCGGTCGGAGGCCACACCGGTGTGACATTCCCCGGCAACGCTCCGGCAGAAAGACCAACCTGGGCCAAGCCGTAGTACAGGCCTGCCACCAGCCCCACCTGGACCGGGTAAGCAGCGCTGCGGAAGGTAACGGTACGACTCTGGCGAGGGGCGCCGTGACCAGAAGTCTCCGGCCGGCCGCGGTCTTGCCGGGATACATGAGCCTGCTCATCCTTCGGCTCCGGCACTCGGCATCCGTCGGCCCCCAAAGGCACACGATCCGACTCAGCCGCTAAGCGCCGACGCGACTCCCGCGCGGCCGACATCGATGTCGGCAACGACAGCAACGAATGCCGCACAGATTTCATACCAGACCTGGTCACATTGAGCGATGGAACTGCCACTGAGAGCGTATACCGCTGGACACCGGCGAAATGCGGTACCAAGCACGCGACACGGCGCCCCCATTCTGGGCGCTGTGACGCGCCACCGCTGGGACACGAGGCGACGCTCTGCGTCATACATCGTCGATCGTCTGGCCGCGGCTCACTCACCCGTAGTCGCCGCCAGCTCAGCGAGTGTCGCGGCAGGCTGGCCGAGCGACACGGACATGATCGACTCCGCTGCCTTCCTCGTGCGGTCCTCGGCGGTTGGCCAGAGATGGGCGTAGGTGTTGAGTGTCGTGGTCGCCTTCGCGTGTCCGAGCGAGCGCTGGACGGTCACGACGTCGCACCCGGCCGCGATCAGGCCGCAGGCGTAGAAGTGCCGCAGATCGTGGTTATGCCGACGTCGGCATAAGCACGCTCGCCGCCGTCCGCACGCTGGTCGTCGTGGCAAGCGTCAGCAGCCTCCTGGCCCGACGCGCCTCGTTCGCGGCAGCGATCGCGGTACTGCTCGCCTACCTCGGCTGCATCGTGTTTGCCGGGGTCGCCCCAGACGAGAAACTGGACTGGTGGGCCCTCTTGCTCGCTCCCTGGAACCCAGTGACCGACCCCTGGCTGGTCTTCCTTTCGGCCATCGCCATGCTCTTCGCCTTCGCTGCCCGGCCCTTCCAAGCACTCAACTGAGTCATCGCTACTCCGACGCGCCCGACGGTAGGAAAGGTGCCCGCTCGTCGCGGTCCCTGGCAGTCAAAGCGTCGATCCGCATGCTTGAGGTTGCTCGGGCATCGGCGAACGCACGATCGTTGATTGACGACGCAACCATCCTCGACTGCCAGACGTGTGACCTCTCTGAGGGGGTGCAGCAGAGGCAGGAGATATGCACGCAGCGAGGTGCGCGGACTCCCCGTCAGGACAGGGGGACGCCTCTGGGATGGGGCGGCCGAGAGTGGTGGTCGATGGCGTGGTGCCGGGCGCATGTTAGGTGCGTAGGGCAGGCCCCCGCGACGCGCCCGATTTCGCGGATCGAGCACGGCGACATCGAGCGCGCCCAGTTCGACACGTTGCGAAAGTACGTCGAAGCTGTCGGCGCTGCTCGCGACGATCTGGCGCGGGGAAGGCACGATTAGATCCATGTTGGACTTTGACCCCGTCAGCGACGGGCTGTCCGTCATCGGAGACGGTCTGGCGGTGCGGGTCGGACTGACCGTGGAAGACGTCAAGGCCCGGCGGCGGGGGCAACTGGCGTCGTCGCGTCGTCACACCGCGCTGAAGACCGGGACGCTGCGCGAGCCACCGTCTCCGCGATGGTCACCATGACGGCGCCCAGCCCGACCGACCCGCCGCCGCGCGTCGTGACCCTCGTCCTTTGCCTGCCGGACGGCGAGGTCCTCGGCGTGCTGCCACCGTTCCCTGTCGCCGTGCCGTGGTGGAACGAGGCAGCATCGGTGGTTGACGCGGCCCGCGACCTCCACAGCGTCGACGTGACGGTGCTCCGCGTGCTCGGGGGTCGGGGGTCGGACGCCGCCGGCGGACCGGTGACCTACCTCGCGGAGGTCCACGGCCCCGTCCCCCGGCTCGCGCCGTGGGCCTCACCCCTCGGTACGCACCCTCTTCGGCTGCGTTACGCCGAGCCGGGCGGGCCGTCCGCCGACCTCGAGTGGGCCGACGCCACCCTCGCCGCTCTCGGGCGAACGCGGACGGAGCCCCCTCGTCAGGTACGGACATGGAACCTGTCGAGCCTGTGGCGGCTGCCGACGGCCGACGGTGCTGTGTGGCTCAAGGTCGTGCCGCCGTTCTTCGCCCACGAGGGCGCCGTTTTGGCCCGGCTGGACCCCGCCGTCGTGCCGCCCCTGCTGGCCGCAGCGGGCCCCCGCGTCCTGCTCGACGAGGTGCCCGGTGAGGACCTCTACGGCGCGACGGGAGCGCTCCTGCTGCGCATGGTCTCGCTGCTGGTCAACCTGCAGGCGGGATGGGTGAACCGCCTGGACGAGCTCCGCGCGCTCGGCGCGCCGGACTGGCGGCCCGGCCCTTTCGTGGAGCGGGCGGCCGAGACCGTCGCTCGTACCGGACCGCAGGTGAACCGGGCGACGTGGCAGGCGTGCGAGCGGCTCGTCGAGGGGCTGCCCGAGCGGTTCCGCGCGATCGCAGCGTGCGGGGTGCCGGACACCCTGGTCCACGGCGACTTCCACCCCGGCAACCTGCGCGGGGACGACACGCAGCTGGTGCTGCTCGACTGGGGCGACTGCGGCGTCGGTCATCCGCTGTTGGACCGCGCCGCGTTCTTCGAACGGGTCCCCGCGGCGGACCGGAGCGAGGTCGTCGACCACTGGGACGGCCTGTGGCGCACGGCGGCGCCCGGGTGCGACCCGTCGCGCGCCGCGAAGCTACTCGCGCCCGTCTCGGCGCTGCGGCAGGCCGTGATCTACGACGGCTTCCTCGAGGCCATAGAGCCGAGCGAGCGGATCTACCACGCCAAGGACCCGGGGCTCTGGCTCACGGCCGCCGCGGGAGGCCGAACGCCACCAGGCCGCGTCACGGTTCGGCACCCGCTCCGCGGAGTCCGGCGGAAAGGGTGGACGCGTGGTCCCCGATTCGGGCACCCCGCGTGACCTGGTCGGCGATTCCCGCAAGCGGGCAGCGCAAATGGTGACCGGCAACGCGTCGCACACCCGGATGGAGCAGATCGGACGGATCCGCGATCTCGCCGCCGACCCCGCCGAGTCGCAGCGGGTCCGCGAGGTCGCGAACACAGCCCTGGAACGCATCCGTGAGGGGCACCCCGTCAACCCGGCCTACCAGTCGGTCCGGGCGGCGCTGGGTGAGCAGGTCGAGGTACCAGAGCGCCGGCGACCGACCGACGAGGAGCTCGATGCGATGGCCGAGGCCGCTCTCGAACGGATCAGGGCAACGTCGACGAAAAGGAAGACCAGCCGGCCGGCATCCAAGGCGCTGGCTACGACGACGTTCGCCACCTCGCAGCGGATGTGGGTGATCACGTTCCGGGACATGGACGGGTGGCTTCACGGGTACGACCCGGCGGACCTGGCGACGTCGGTCACCGTGAGCGAGTGCGGCGTTCGAACGGGTCCTGGAACAGATCACCACGTTCGCCGAGGCTGGCCGCGCCGCGCGCGACGCCGTGCGCGCAACGGTGTGAGGCGAGAACCCGATGCACTCCTCCCCCGCCCTCCCACCGGCTGCGTACGGGCAACCGCTCGCCTCAGCCATCCGGGTCGTCCTCGTCGATCTCGTCGAGCAGGTCCTCTTCGTCGTCGGACGCGCGCCTGCCGAGCAGGGAGCCGTCTGGGTCCAATGGCCGCAGAGTCAGGTCCAGGATCGTGGCCGGGATGTGGTCGATGGAGGTGTCGAGCTCGATGTAGTGCTTCGCGGTGATGGCCGTGGAGGTGTGTCCGAGGAACGTTGCCGCGGCTTCCACACCGATCCCGCGGGCGAGGATCGTGGCGCCGGTTCGCCGGTACCAGCGCGGGGTGATGCCCAAGCCATCCAGACCGGCGTCCTTGACGAAGTCGCGGAACGTCCTTCGCAGGTTGTGCATGGTGAGCACCTTCCCGTCGCGGTTGTGGAAGATCGTCGACTCCGCCTGCGCAGGCGTCATCTGTGCGAGCCGCTCGCGGATCACCAGGGCCGCGAACTCGGGCACCGGGATGCGCCGGTTCGACGCGTTGGTCTTGGGGTGGTCCTGGCGGTGGCACCCGGTCTTCTTGCGCTCGACCACGGTGCCCTGGACGTGGGCGACCATGCCCTTCCTGGTCTCGACGATGTCGACCGGGCGCAGGGCGAGCACCTCTCCGGGACGCATCGAGGTGCCCAGCAACACCTCGCACACGTCGCGCACCTTCCCGTCCGGCCTGGGTCCCATCACCACCGGACCCGTGCGCCAGGCAGCGGCGGCGGCCCGGATCTGCTTCACCTGCTCCAAGCTCATCGCCTGGACCACGTGCTTCGGCCGGATCAGGTCCGACGTCCCCTCGAGCGGGTTGCGGGGTATCGCGTCGTGGCGCAGCGCGAACGCGAAGAGCATGCTGAGCAGCGTCTTGGAGTGCTTGGCCCGCGAGTAGGAGATCGCCAGCTCCTGCCTGAGGAAGACCTCGACCCTGCCGGTGGTGAGCTCACCGAGGAGGTAGCCGGCGAAGAACGGCCGCACGTGCAGGCGCAGGTCGTCCCGGTAGTTCTCCTTGGTGCCCTCGGAGATGTCCCGCGACGTGAGGTCATCGAGCCACAGCTCGGCGAGATCTGAGAACGGGCTGGACAGGCTCAGGAGGCCACCACTGCCGTATCCGACACGGGCGGCCAGGCGGTCCTTGACCAGGGATCGCACCGCTCGCGCCGACAGGGCGGTAGCGCGGACCTTGCGCAGCCGGCCGTCCAGGTCCCGGTAGCGAGTCTCGGCACAGTATCTGCCGCCCAGGTCCACCACGCGGATCTCACCGAACGTCCCGATCGAGGTCCGCGGTCGGCCGCTCACTGCCGGCTCCGGTCGCGGCGCCGGGCGTCCTCGGCCTCCATGCGGGCGAGCCAGTCCTCGATCTCGACCACCCGGAACAACAGCCGGGGACCGACACGGAACCCGCGCGGCCCGCGGCCCTTGGCGCGCAGGTCGTACAGCGTCTGCGCGGTGACATGGAGCCGCTCGGCGAGCTCCGGCAGCGACAGCACCTCGAGGGTGCGCGGGGAGGTGTTCTGGGTGTCCGTGTCCATGAAACCCAGGTGTGCAAGACGCACCAAGAAGCTCCGAGGAGCGTCCAGATCGGGCGGCGTGAGGTCGAGTGACGACGCCGAAGTGCCCATTAAATGCCCACGGGCCATGCCTTGCCCCCTTCCGGGAGCCCAGACATGGCCCGTGACCTGCTACTTCGGTGGAGCTGAGGGGACTCGAACCCCTGACCCCCTGCATGCCATGCAGGTGCGCTACCAGCTGCGCCACAGCCCCGAAACGACCCTTGCGGGCCGTCGTGAAGTCTAGGCTACGAACGGCCGGGACAGCGAATCGGCCGACGTCGGCCCGGCGAGAGCCCCGTCACGCCCGGCCCTACGCAAGGGCGGTTCCCGCGTTCCACTCGTCGATCGACGTGGACGGACCGAGGTCGTGCCCGAACAGCCGCCAGCTCGGCTCCATGCCGGCGGGATTGCGCCGGAGCTCGCTCCAGTGCGCGTTCGTCAGTCCGGCGATCCCCTTCCAACCCATGACGTCCAGGCCCAGCAGCGCGGTGACGGCGAGCGTGATGGCCGCGCCGTGGGAGACGACGACCAGCGCGTCGTCCGGCCCGAGACCCGCGGCGTGCTCCGTGATCGAGGCGACCATGCGCTCGGCGACGACCGCGCGACTCTCCGCGCCGACGTTCTCGGGCTCGCCGCCCGAGCGCCACGCGGCGTACTCACTCGCCCAGCCCGCCGAGATCTCCTCGCCGGTCAGGCCCTCCCAGAGCCCGAAGCTGCGCTCGCGCACGCGGGCGTCGATCGCGGGCTCGAGGCCGGTGAGCTCGGCGAGGAAGCCCGCCGTAGCCGCGGCGCGACCCAGGTCGGAGACGACAATCGCGGCCGGCTTGGTGGTCGCGACGAGCGCCGCCGCCGCAGCGCGTGCCTGTCGGCTTCCCACGTCGTCGAGCGGGATGTCGACCTGGCCCTGGAGACGGAGCGTCGCGTTGTGCGCGGTGCGCCCGTGCCGCCAGAGCAGCACGGTCCCCGCGCTCACTCGGAGAGCTCCGCCGAACCGTCACCGCCACGTGCGTCCTCGGGCAGGTCGATCAACGGGCAGTCCTTCCAGAGCCGCTCGAGCGCGTAGTAGACGCGGTCCTCGGCGTGCTGCACGTGCACGACGACGTCGCCGAAGTCGATGAGCACCCAGCGGCCCGCGGACTTGCCCTCGCGGCGGATCGGCTTGGCGCCGAGCTTGTGCAGCGCCTCCTCGACCGCGTCCACGATCGCGCCGACCTGGCGTTCGTTGGTACCCGAGGCGATCAGGAACACGTCGGTCAGCACGAGCTGTTCGCTGACGTCGAGAGCGATGATCTCGTCGGCTTTCAGGCTTGATGCAGCTCGCGCCGCGGCGATCGCAAGATCCACGGCACGGTCGGTGGCAGTCACAACAGTTGTTCTCCTAGGTGGGGCCACGAGGGCCCGGATGATGACGTCGCGGGCACGGGTGCCGAGGCACCCGTGGCACCGGGCTCAGACGAGCCCTTGAACATGAGGAGCCAGACGAGGAAGCCGAGGACGAAGGCCACCAGGGCCAGCGCCACCATCTGCAACCACGTGTACGACGTGCGGTGGGGAGCGGGCGCGGACTTGTTCGACGCAACCCTTCCCGGCTTCGAAGCCCGCACGGGCTTCGACGACCTTCCGGATCTGCCCGCGTCAGGGCGAGCCGGGGTCGAATTCTGCTCCTCGTCGTCGTCCGGGCGCGTGATCGCGTCGAACGAGCTGACCGGGGCGTCGCCCCAGCGCGGCGAGAGACCAGCCGCGCCGTGCGCGTCCGGCGCGGGCTGCGGGGTTGGCTCGTCCGGCGGGCTCGCGACCGGCGTTCCGGAGAGCCGGCTCCAGGCCGCCGTGCTGCCCGGCACCGCGGCAGCCGATGCCCCTAATGCCCCGGAGGTCGCCTCGAACGCGAAGGTCTCCGACGGCGAAGCCGACGACGCGGGAGCCGCCGACCAGGGTGGCGTAACCGCCGGAAACCCGGAGGGCGTCACGGGATTCGGCGAGGCGGCCGGGCGACGGGGCGCGGTCGTCGGGAATCGCCGGGCGTCCGGCGCGCCGCCCGCGGGGGTCGCGTTCTCGTCGTCCCAGGGGAGCACGGAGCGGACCGCGCCGGTCGTCGAGGGCGGTCGGACGACGGGCGTCCGGTCGGAGTCGACGGGCGTCGAAGGACTGCGCATCGACCGACGGGACCGCGCAGCGGAGCCGGTGTCCTCGTCCGGGAGCCCGGATGAGCTCGACGGGTCGCTCGACGGCGCGGTGCGCGACGAGGACTGTCCCGAACCCGCCGGCCCCGGCCGCGCGGGGCGCTCGACGGGACTCGACGCCGAGGTACCGGGTCGCGCGGACCCCGCCGCGGAGCTCGACCACGACGGACGGACCTGAGGGTCCGATGCCGGGACGCCCACCTGGGTCGAATCCGAGGCGGTACTGCGCCACGCGGGGCGCGCCGGAGGGGCCGCCTGTGCCGGGCGGGCTGTCGGGCTCTGCGACGCGGAACGGGCCGCGGGACTCCCGGTGGCGGGACGGGCTGTCGGGCTCACGGACGCGGACCGCGCAGGTGACGAACGCGTCGGGGGACTCGCCGGTGCCGACCGCGTCGGCGGGGTCGCGGGCGCCGTACGCGTGGGCGGGGTCGCGGGCGCCGTACGCGTCGGGGGCGTCGCGGGTGCGGGCCGCACCGGCGCCGAGCGCGTCGGTGGGGTCGCGGGCGCGGGCCGCACAGCCGAGCGCGTCGGGGGCGTCGCGGGCACCGAACGCGCGGGGGCCACACGCGTCGCAGGGCTCGCGGGAGCCGACCGCATCGGCGCCGGACGCGACGGCGCGTTCGAGCGTGCCGCGACCGGCGCGGCACTCTGCGCGGCCGACTCGGCAGCGGCTTGTGCGCGCTCGCGCAGCACCTTGCGTGAGGCAGGCGGCTGGGAAGCCCGTGCCGCACCGGAACCGGACCGGGCGGTCGAGCTCGCCGACCGACCGGAGCCGCCCACCGGCGGAGCCGCGGCCTCCTGCGACGCGATATCTCGCGCGCGCTCGTCCTCGCGGCGGCGGCGGCGTTCTCCGGGCTCGTTACTCATCGTCATGACCTCGATACAGACCGTGCTTCGCGATGTACTGCACTACCCCGTCGGGGACGAGGTACCAGACGGGTTCCCCAGCGCGGGCCCGCGCACGGATGTCCGTCGAAGAGATCGCCAGTGCCGGAACCTCAAGCACGCTCACCCGGTCCTCGGGCAGGCCCTCGACGGTCATCTTGTGTCCCGGGCGAGTGACCGCGACGAACTGCGCCATCGTGAAGAGCTCCGCGGCGTCCTTCCACCGCAGGATCTGCTCGATGGCATCGGCACCGGAGATGAAGAAGAGATCCGCCCCCGGCCGCGACCGCGTGAGGTCGCGCAACGTGTCGACCGTGTACGTCAGACCGGCCCGGTCGACGTCCACCCGGCTCACCGTGAACCGCGGGTTCGACGCGGTTGCGATCACGGTCATCAGATACCGGTGCTCGGCAGGCGACACGACCTGGTGCTGCTTGAACGAGGGCTGCCCGGTCGGGGCAAACACGACCTCGTCCAGGCCGAAGCGGGCGACAGCCTCGCTCGCGGCGACGAGGTGACCGTGGTGCACCGGGTCGAACGTGCCACCCATCACCCCGATCCGGGGTCGACGCTGCGTCATGAAGCGGTCTTGCCCATCAATCAGTGACGGGTTCCGACGCTCCGAAAGGCGTAGGCGACCAGCAGGAGCGCGACGAGCCCTCCGAAGACAAGGGCGCCCGTGACTTCGGGGCTGAAGGGGAGCTTGGTGGTGTGTTCGGCAGCCGTTTCGGCCAGCCGCAGGGCAGCGTGCACGTCATCCTCCTAGTGGGTTGAGCGCCCGCGCGCCGTCCAACGCACGAACACCAAGTGTCGCATGCCCGCCTCCGCCCGAGCGCCGGGCTCGATCCTTCGGCGCGGCTCTGCCGACTGCGGTCAGGGCCTGACCTGGCCCTCTCCGTTCACGATCCATTTGGTCGTCGTCAGCTCGCCGAGGCCCATCGGGCCCCGCGCGTGCAGCTTCTGGGTCGAGATGCCGATCTCGGCACCCAGGCCGAACTGCTGCCCGTCCGTGAAGCGCGTCGAGGCGTTGACCATGATCACCGCGGAGTCGAGCTCGGCGACGAACCGCTCCGAGGACGCCAGATCACGCGTGACGATCGACTCGGTGTGACCCGACGTCCACGTGCGGATGTGCTCGATCGCCGTATCGAGGTCGTCCACGACCCGCACCGCGATCTCCAGCGCGAGGTACTCCTTGCCCCAGTCCTCGTCGGTCGCAGGGATCACCTCGAGATCCGCCGGCGCGAGCGCCGCGGTCCGCGCATCTCCGTGCACGACGACGCCCGCCTCACGGAGCGCCGCGAGCGCGGCGGGCAGGAACGAGTCGGCAGCGGCACTGTGCACGAGCAACGTCTCGGCAGCGTTGCACACGCCCACCCGATGGGTCTTGGAGTTCAGCAGGATCGGCACGCCGACCGAGATCTCGGCGCTCTCGTCGATGTACACGTGGCAGTTGCCCGTCCCGGTCTCGACGACCGGCACGGTCGACTCGCGAACGACAGTCCGGATGAGATCCGCGCCCCCGCGGGGGACGAGCAGGTCGACCAGGCCGCGGGCGTGCATGAGCGCGACAGCGCCCTCACGGCCGTAGCGGTCGATCGACTGGACCGCGTCACCGGGCAGGCCCTGGGCGAGCAGCGCCCGGGACAGGACCGCGACGATGACCTCGTTCGAGCGGGCGGCCGCGGAGCCACCGCGCAGGATGACCGCGTTGCCGCTCTTGAGCGCGAGTCCCGCGGCGTCGACAGTCACGTTCGGCCGGGCCTCGTAGATCATCCCGAGGACGCCCATCGGGACGCGTACCTGACGCAGGCGCAGCCCGTTCGGCAGCGTCGAGCCGCGCACCAGCTCACCGACCGGGTCCGGCAGTGCGGCGAGCTCGCGCAGGGCGTCCGCGATCGCCACCAGACGCTCAGGGTTCAGGGTGAGCCGGTCGAGCAGGCCCTCGGACGTGCCGTTCGCGCGGCCCCGCTCGAGGTCCTCGGCGTTCGCGGCGACGATCTCGTCCGTCGCGGCGACGAGCGCGTCGGCGAGGGCGAGCAGCGCGGCGTCCTTGGTCGCGCGCGTCGCGGTCGCCAGCGAGCGCGACGCAACCTTCGCGCGGCGGGCGACGTCGAGCACTGCGTCGGCGACGGCGTCGGTCGGTGCGGTGGGCGATGGCGTGGGTGTCTCCCCCGACACGGTGTCGCCGGCGGGCCGGTTGCTCAGTGTGGTCATCGCCCAAGGATAGCCAAGCCCCCGCCGGCCCGGCGCCGGGGTCTCAGCCCAGGCCACTTCCGCCGAAGCCCAGGCCCCGGTTTTGGGAAGGATGTGTGCGTCTGGCGGACCAAACCTTCCGAGTCTTCGGCGTTGCCCCGGCCGATCCCCGGCGTCGGGCGAGGCGGGCCCCGGTTTTGGGAAGGATGTGTGCGTCTGGCGGACCAAACCTTCCGGATCTTCGCGGGTGACGGTGCCGGCGGGTGACGAGCTTCGGGTCGGCGGGCGAGTTGCGGCTGGCTGGTCCGCCTCGTCGGCCGCCGGCTCCCGGAGGGACGGTCAGTCCCGGTCAGTTGGTCCAGATCGCCGATGCCGCCACCCATGCCCGGTTTTGGGAAGGATGTGTGCGCCCGGCGAGCCAAACCTTCCGAGTCTTCGGCGTTGCCCGGGCCGATCCCTGGCATCGGGCGAGGCGGGCCCCGGTTTTGGGAAGGATGTGTGCGCCCAGCGAGCCAAACCTTCCGGATCTTCGCGGGTGACGCCCGCGTCGAGATAGAGCATTCCTGCGCTCTATCCGGGCGCGGGGGTACTACTTCGCGGGGGTGGTGGGCGGGGTGGAGGGCGGGAGATCCAGGGCGTAGGCGTGGATCGGGCGGCCGTCGGGGAGATGTGTCTCGCGGTCGGGGAGGCGGGTGAAGCCCAGGCGCTCGTAGAGGCGGTGGGCCGCGAACATGTCCGGGCCGGAGTTCAGTACGACGCGGTCCAGGCCGCGTAGGCGCGCGAGCGCGATCGCATGGGTCGTGAGCAGGGTGCCGATCCCGCGCCCGGTCACCGCCGGGTCGACGGCGAGCGAGCGGATGTCGAGCTCGCCTTCTCGCCCCAGGGGCGAGACGTGCTCGCCGGGTCGCGGGGTGGTGACCGTCCCGAGCAGGTCGCCGGTCGCGCGGTCCTGGGCGACCCACACCTCGTGCGCGCGCGCCCTCGGTTCGACGTCGGCGGTCCGCGCGAGGTAGTCGGCTGGCAGGTCGTAGGCCTGGGAGTACGCCGCAACGCTCAGCGCGGCAACTGCGTCCAGCTCCTCCGGCCGGACCAGGCGCACCAGGACCCCGTCGGTCGCTCGCAGGTCGTACCGGAACACGACCAGGATCCCGACGCCGGGCACGTGCGTGGTCTCGCGGTCCGGGACCCGCTCGAACCCGAGCCGGTGGTACTGGCGCTGGGCCACCAGGTTGTCGGCGCCGGTGTCCAGCACGACGGCGTCGACGTCCCAGGCGCGGGCGCGCTCGATCGCGGCCACCATCAGCGCGGCGCCGACCCCGCGGCCCCGGGCCGCCAGGGACGTGGTCAGCAGCCGGACCTCCGCCTCGCCGTCGCGCGCGACGCGGGCGTAGGTGGTCCGAGCACGCAGCAGGCTCGCGGTGCCGAGCAGCGTGCCCGAGGCGTCGTCGACCGCGACGAGCAGGTCACCGGTCGCGGCCCGGCCCGCAGCGTCCCGCTCGAAGGCGATCCGGGCAAGATCCATCGACGCCCCGTAGGGCCCGGTCGCGAAGCCGTCGTGCGTGAGCTGGCCGACCTGCCGGTACTCGTCCGGGCGCGCCGAACGCACCGACACGGACGGTGCGGCGGTGGAAGCGTCCGGGCTCACCGCCGCGGGCGCCGCACGAGCACGAGGTCGTCACGATGCACGATCGCCCGGTCGTACCCGGGTCCGTGCTTCGCGCGCAGCCAGGAGGTCTTGCGCCCCAGCAGCTCGGGCAGCTCGGTCGCGTCGAACGAGACGAGACCGCGCGCCACCACGAGGCCGTCGACCCCGACGAGCTCGACCGGGTCACCCGCCTCGAAGTCGCCCTCGACCGCGATGATCCCGGCCGGCAGCAGCGAGGCGCGCCCGTCCTTGATGGCCTTGACCGCGCCGTCGTCGAGCACCAGACGGCCGCGGGTCGCGGCGGCGTGGGCAAGCCAGAGCAGGCGGCGCGACCGCTTGCGGCCGGTCGCAGCGAACCAGGTGCCGACGTCCTTGCCCGCGAGGGCCTCCGCCGCGAGGTTCGCCGAGGTCATCACGACCGGAATGCCCGACCCGGTGGCGATCGCTGCCGCGGCGAGCTTGGTGACCATGCCACCGGTGCCGACCGCACTGCCCGCCGAGGTGATCTCGATGCCCTCGAGGTCGGCCGGGCCGTTCACCTCGGAGATCTTGTGCGTGCCCTCGCGCGCCGGGGGCCCGTCGTAGAGCGCGTCGACGTCGGTGAGCAGCACCATCGCGTCGGCGTGCACCATGTGCGAGACGAGGGCGGCGAGCCGGTCGTTGTCCCCGAACTTGGCCTCGTCCGTCGCGACGGTGTCATTCTCGTTGACGATCGGCAGCACGCCGAGGTCGAGCAGGCGGGCCAGCGCGCGTCGCGCGTTGCGGTAGTTGACCCGGCGGATGGTGTCCTCGGCGGTCAGCAGCACCTGGCCGACGCGCAGCCCGTGCGCAGCGAACGCCTGGGTGTACGCGGCGACCAGCAGTCCCTGACCGACGGACGCGGCGGCCTGGGCCGTCGCGAGGTCCGCCGGGCGGGCCGCGAGGCCCAGGGGCTCGATCCCGGCCGCGATCGCACCGGACGACACGAGCACGACCTGCCCACCGGCCGCGCGGCGGGCCGCGATCACCTCGGTGAGGGCCTTCAGCGCGTTGACGTCCAGCCGGCCGTCCTCGCCGGTCAGCGAGGACGAGCCGACCTTGATCACGACGCGCGCGGCGGCGGGCAGGCCCTGACGGCCGCTGAGCGCGGAGGCGATCATGACGTCGCCGTCGACGGTGATGTCTGCGACCCCACTGCGTCGTTGTCGTCGGCGGAGGAGCCAGTCGGATCGTCGTCCGTCCAGACCCCGGCCTCGCGCTCCGTCCAGAGCTCGGCCCGTGCTTCGGTCTTGGCGTCCATGCGGTCCTTGTACTCCTTGCGCTTGTCGACGCGGGTGGGACGTTCGTGGTTCTCGAGGCGCAGATCGGTGCCGCGCGGCCCGCTGAGCAGCTCCGAGCCGGTCAGCATCGTCGGCTCCCAGTCGAAGACGACCGAGGAGTCCCCCGTGCCGATGACGACCTCCGCCCCGGCGATCGCACCGGCGGCGAACAGCGACTCCTCGACGCCCAGCCGGGCGAGCCGGTCGGCCAGGTAGCCGACGGCCTCGTCGTTGGAGAACTGGGTCTGTCGCACCCAGCGCTCGGGCCGGGTGCCGAGGATCTGGAAGAACACGTGCCCGGCCTCGTCGTGCCGGGTCACCGTGAACCCGGCGTCGTCGACGGCCTTGGGCCGCAGCACGGTTCGGGTCGGGACGATCTCCGCCGTCTCGCGGCGGAACCGCTCGACGAGCTCGGCGAGCGCATAGGTCAACGGTCGCAGTCCCTCGTGGCTCGCGGCCGAGATCTCGAACACCGCAAGACCCCGGGCCTCGAGGTCCGGGCGCACCAGCTCGGCGAGCTCACGCGCCTCGGGCACGTCGATCTTGTTCAGCACGACCATGCGCAGGCGCTCGGTGAGCGGGACGCGCCCGCCCTCGATGCCGACGTCGCCGCCGTACTTCGCGAGCTCGGACTCGATGACGTCCAGGTCGCTGAGCGGGTCCCGGTCGGGCTCGAGGGTGGCGCAGTCGATCACGTGCACCAACACGGAGCAGCGCTCGATGTGGCGCAGGAACTCCAGCCCGAGTCCCTTGCCCTCGCTGGCGCCGGGGATGAGCCCCGGGACGTCCGCGACGGTGAACCGCGAGGCGCCCGCCTGAACCACGCCGAGGTTCGGGATCAGCGTGGTGAACGGGTAGTCGGCGATCTTCGGCCGCGCGGCCGAGATGGACGCGATGAGGCTCGACTTGCCGGCGCTCGGGAAGCCGATG
Source organism: Pengzhenrongella sp. (assembly GCF_036565025.1). Classification (NCBI taxonomy): domain Bacteria; kingdom Bacillati; phylum Actinomycetota; class Actinomycetes; order Micrococcales; genus Pengzhenrongella; species Pengzhenrongella sp. The sequence continues at coordinate 3,562 of NZ_DATCNW010000337.1, read as the reverse complement.
AGCGCGACGTCGGCGATGGTCTTCAGCTCGAGGACGACGTCCTGCTCGATGCCCGGCTCGCCGAGCAGCGCGAATCCGGGTGCGATCCGGCGCGGCGAGGAGAGCGCGGCGTTGCCGAGCCCCCCGTGCCCGCCCGGCGCGACGACGTAGCGGGCGCCGAAGCCGACGAGGTCCGCGAGGACGCTCCCGTCCTGCGCCTTGATCACGGTGCCGTCGGGGACCCCGAGGACGAGGTCCTCGCCCGAGGAGCCCTGGCGCCAGTTGCCCATGCCCTGCGTGCCCGATCCCGCGTGCCAGTGCGGCAGGTGGTGGAACTCGAGCAGGGTCGTGACCTGGGGATCGACCTCGATGATCACCGAGCCGCCCTTGCCGCCGTTGCCGCCGTCAGGGCCGGCGAGGGGCTTGAACTTCTCCCGCTTGATCGAGGCGCAGCCGTTTCCGCCGTTGCCTCCGGTGGCGTGCAGCACGACCCGGTCGACGAATGTCGCCACGGCTGGCTCCTCCTTGGTAGGGCAGATCTATAGATGCAACGAAGGGGCGCACCGCATCGGTGCACCCCAACGTCTACGTTCCGAGCGAATGGTTTCGACTGGCGTCAGACGACGATGTCGATGACCTTGCGTCCGCGGCGGGTGCCGAACAGCACGGCACCGTGTGCGAGCGCGAACAGCGTGTCGTCGCCACCGCGACCGACGTTGATGCCGGGGTGGAAGTGCGTGCCGCGCTGGCGGACGATGATCGTGCCGGCGTTGACGACCTGACCGCCGAAGCGCTTGACGCCGAGGCGCTGCGCGTTGGAGTCGCGGCCGTTACGAGAGGAGCTTGCGCCCTTCTTGTGTGCCATCTCGAACCTGCTTTCGTGCTGCTACGTGGAAGGGACGATCCGTTCGGCGCGCGGGCGGCCGGGACGGGAAAATCAGACGATGCTGGTGACCCGGACGCGGGTCAGCTTCTGGCGGTGACCCAGGCGCCGGCGGTAACCGGTCTTGTTCTTGTACTTGAGGATGTCGATCTTCGGGCCCTTTTCGTCCCGGACGACCTCAGCGGTGACCGTGATCTTCGCCAGCACTGCGGCGTCGGTGGTCACCTTCTCGCCGTCAACGAGCAGCAGGGCCGGGAGCTCGAGGGTCGAGCCGACCTTGGCCGACTGACGGTCCATGACGACGATGTCGCCGACCGACACCTTCTCCTGGCGGCCACCCGACTTCACGATCGCGTACACCACGTTGCTACTCATCTCTGTCAGTCATCACTTAACGTCTGCGGCGTGCTCTTCGCGACAATTCCCCACTGGGGCGACGCGGGCACGCGGGGCCAGCGCACGTTAAGCGCGCCGACGTTCTAATGTACGGAATCCGCCCGGCAGGGTCAAATGAGACCCTGCCGCTCGGCGTGATCACCGCGGAGGTGATCACGCCGACGGCGGTCATTCGTTGTGCGTCGGGCTCGCTTCACCGAGGTCGAAGACCTCGGGTGCCACCGGGAACAGCTCGAGCTGCTCCTCGGTGTCGAGGACGGGCAGGTCGGTCGGACCGGCCGCACCGAACTGGTCGCCCGCGTCGTGGTGCTCGACGTCGTGCTGGTCGTGCTGCTCGTGCTGGTGCTGCTCGTGCTGGTGCTCGTCGTGCTGGTCCTGCTGGTCCTGCCGCTCGATCTGCTCGACGTCGACCTGCTCGAGCTGCTCAAGCTGTTCGACCTGCTCGTGGTCCTCGGCCTGCTCGAGCTGCTCGAGCCACTCGATCTGCTCGCCGTCGTGCTGCTCGACCACGTGCTCGACGTCGGGCTCGGTCGCCACGGCCTGCGCCGCGTGGGCGTGCTCGTGCGGGTGCTCGTGCGCGTGGGCCGCAGCCGCCGCGATCGTGGCGAGCGTTGCCTTGACGGCCGCGCGCGCCTCGGGGGCGAGCGTCGGAGCGGACACCGGAGCGATCGGCGAGCTCGAGGCGTCCTTGGACCCGCCACGACCCCGCCGCGAACCCTTCGACTCGCCGTCGCCGTCGCCGTTGGACGACCCGTGGCCGCCCTGACCCTGGGCTTCGGCGGAGCGACCGCTCTTCTCGTTCGGCTCGGTGTGCACGATGAAACCGCGACCGTTGCAGGCCTCGCAGGTCTCGCTGAACGCCTCGACGAGGCCCTGCCCGACGCGCTTGCGGGTCATCTGCACCAGCCCGAGCGAGGTCACCTCGGCGACCTGGTGCTTGGTGCGGTCCCGGCCGAGGCACTCGACGAGGCGGCGCAGCACGAGGTCGCGGTTGGACTCGAGCACCATGTCGATGAAGTCGATGACGATGATGCCGCCGATGTCGCGCAGCCGGAGCTGGCGGACGATCTCCTCGGCGGCCTCGAGGTTGTTCCGGGTCACCGTCTCCTCGAGCGTGCCGCCCGCGCCGGTGAATTTGCCGGTGTTGACGTCCACGACCGTCATGGCCTCGGTCCGGTCGATCACGAGCGAGCCGCCCGAGGGCAGCCAGACCTTGCGGTCCATGCCCTTGGCGAGCTGCTCATCGACCCGGTGCGCGGTGAACACGTCACCGTTGCCGTCCCAGCGGGTGACCTTCTCGGCGAGATCGGGCGCGAGCGCACCGATGTACCCCGAGATGGTGTCCCAGGCCTCGTCGCCCTCGACGACGAGCGACCCGAAGTCACCGTTGAAGATGTCGCGCACGACGCGGATCGCAAGGTCCGGCTCGCCCTGCAGGAGCGCCGGAGCGGAGGCGGACTTGGCCTTCTTCTCGATCGAGGTCCACTGCTCCTGGAGCCGGGCGATGTCCCCGCGCAGCTCCTCCTCGCTCGCGCCCTCGGCCGCGGTGCGCACGATCACGCCGGCCGAGTCCGGGACGATCTCGCGCAGCAGCTTCTTCAGCCGCGCGCGCTCGTTGTCCGGCAGCTTGCGGGAGATGCCGGTCATGCCGCCGCCGGGCACGTAGACCAGGTAGCGGCCGGCGAGGGTGACCTGCGACGTGAGCCGGGCACCCTTCTGCCCGATCGGGTCCTTCGTGACCTGCACCAGGACCGAGTCACCGCTCTTGAGCGCCTGCTCGATGCGGCGCGGCTGACCCTCGAGCCCGGCCGCGTCCCAGTTGACCTCGCCCGCGTACAGCACGGCGTTGCGACCCTTGCCGACGTCGACGAACGCGGCCTCCATGCTCGGGAGCACGTTCTGCACCCGGCCGAGGTAGACGTTCCCGGCCATCGAGGCCTGCGCCTGACGGGACACGTAGTGCTCGACGAGCACGCCGTCCTCGAGGACCGCGATCTGCGTCGCGCCGTCGAGCTCGCGCACCACCATCGTGCGGTCAACGGACTCCCGACGCGCCAGGAACTCCGACTCCGTCACGATCGTGCGGCGGCGACCGGCGTCGCGCCCGTCGCGCCGGCGCTGGCGCTTGGCCTCGAGGCGGGTCGACCCGCGCAGGGCCGTCACCTCGTCCGCGGCCGGCGCGGAGGTCTGGGCCGCCTGGCGCGTACCGCGCGTCCGCGTGGAGGTCTGGGCGGCCGGCTCGTTGTCGGACCCGCCCTCTGCCCCGCGCCCGCTGCGACGGCGCCGACGACGGCGGCTCGAGCC
>NZ_DATCNW010000336.1:0-1659 GCF_036565025.1 Pengzhenrongella sp. | reverse complement strand
GCCGCCCGGCCCGCGGCGTCCGGGCCAGTCGGCAGCGCGAACGCGGGTGCTCGGTGCCGGACGGCGGCAACTCGCCGGGCGTGCACGTCGGCCCACTGCGCTGAGACGGCGCGCAGCGGCACCCTGCGCCGGGCGCCGTCGGGCAGGTCGAGCATGGCGACGGCGGCCCCGGGAGTCACCTCCAGCACGGTCCGGCACCAGGGTGGGACGCGGGCGCGGTCGGTCTCGACCAGCACGATCGTCGCGCCGTGCCCACCCGCCCAGCGACGCGCGAGGTCGGCCGTTCGCCCGTTGCCCGGGCAGCCGTCGGCGATGAGCAGCGGGTGGACCGGTGCCGCGCCGTCGGCCGGGTCGCCACGGGTGAGCCAGCGGCACCACGCCCAGTCGGCCGCGCGGCCGCCCGCGGCGCGCACGACGACGCCGGTGGTGCCGCCGGCGGGACTGTCCACATCGACCAGCAGTGCGGCCGCGACCAGGGCCCGGGCCACGCCGAGCGCCGCCGACCGGGGCCCGACGACGGCGACGCATGCGTCCGGGGCCAACCTCCGCAGGCCGACGCCCGGCCAGCCCTCCGGCGCATCCACCGACGCCACGGTCGTCAGGCACGCCAGCACATGGGTCGTCAGATCGGCCGGAGACGGCACGAGCAGCTCGTCCGCGACGGACGGGCTCTCGGCCGCGCCCGCGCCGTCACCGCGTCGGGCACGCAAAGGATGCCCCGGGCGGGCCCGGCCTGTCCGCCGCACCCGACGCCGAGCGGCCCGGCCGCGCAGCACCGGCCACAGGGCGACGGCCGGACCGAGCAGCGCGAGCACGAGCAGCAGCCGGTTCCCGGTGCTCATCGCGAGGACCAGCGACCCGATCGCCGGACCGAACCACATGCCCAGCGACATCCCGCCGGCAGACGGTCGGTGGTCGGCGGAACCGTCGCGAGGTCGCGCGGGCGCATGCCGGTCGGACCAGCCGCGGCGGACCTCCAGCACGCTCGCACCGATCGAGAGCCGATCCCCGGCACGGACCCGCACGGCGCGCGACGCTCGGCACGTGGGACCTCGCCCGAGGCGTCGCCCGCGCCGGTGGGCGGCCGCGTGACCGCGGCCCGCGCGGAGCACCAGCGTGCCGTTGGACGACCCGAGATCCCGTACGCGCGGCCCCGACCGCCCGAGCGTGAGCTCGAGGTGCCGCCGGGAGATCCCGTCGTCGTCGAGCGCGAGGTGCCCGGCGCGCCCGACGACGATTGCTCCGCGCCGGTCGCCGACGCCCAGCGCGGCGAGGGCGCCGCTGTCCGGACCGGAGATCACCGCGACGTGCCACGAGCTGCGCAGCGCGAGCCGGTCGGCGTCGGGCGTGCCGGCGCCGACCTGGAGCACCGCACCCGCGACCAGCGGCAGCTGGCCGGTGAGCTGGTCTGCCGCCAGAACGGTCTCCTCGACCGCGAGCACGGTCGCGGGGTCGGCGAGCTCGGGGCGCCCGGTCACCTCGGCGAGGTGCGGACGAAGGTCGCCGAGCCGCGCGTCGTCGGGCAGGTCGAGGTCGAGGCTGGGGGAGCCGGGACCGCCGGCCAGGGTGAGCCGCACCCGACCACCTTGGCGCGGCTGCCCGGGCGACGAGGGGCGGGCCCGTGGTGCCTGGGGAGAAACCGGGATCCACAGGCCCGCC
>NZ_DATCNW010000335.1:0-16340 GCF_036565025.1 Pengzhenrongella sp. | reverse complement strand
ACGAAGGGCATTGATCCCGCGAAGGACGTGATCGCATCGGCGATGCGCACCTGGAGGTTCTCGGCCCTCTTCAGCATCAGCGCGGTCGTGCGGCTTCGGCGAACAGTTTCCGGCAGGGGCCGGAGTGCGAGTTCAGCGCTGCTCCGTCACCAGCCGGCGGTGGAGCTCGGTGGTCAGCGTGTGGATCGCCTTGGTGATCTCGGTGTTCGTCTTCAGCTCGAGCTCCTGCTCGACGAAGTCATGGTCCGCCTTGGCCTGCTGGAACGCCGCCTGGCGGTTCTGGCCGATCATGACGAACGTCGAGAGGAAGATCGCCTCGAGCGAGACGACCAGGGTCAGCTTCGGCCACGGGTCGGATTCCACGAACAGCATCCAGATCGCGAAGATCCCGGCGTGCAGGTAGACGAAGGGCATTGATCCCGCGAAGGACGTGATCGCATCGGCGATGCGCACCTGGAGGTTCTCGGCCCTCTTCAGCATCAGCGCGGTCACCACCGGGTGCTGCGCGGGAGGTGCCGGGGAGGTGCGCACTGCCTGTGTTTCGCTCACGGGAGGGCCTTTCGTGACGGGTAGCAACCTGGATGCTACTTAGGTAGCATCGATCGGATGAAGCTCAGCATCAGTCTGTCGGAGAGTGACCTGGCTGTCCTCGACGAGCACGCCAGACTTCTGGGGTTGCCATCTCGGTCGGCGGCAGTGCAGCATGCCATCGGACTCCTGCGGGACGCCGATCTCGAGCAGGACTATGCCGCGGCCTGGCAGGACTGGGAGTCCTCGGGCGACCGGGCTCTGTGGGAGTCCGCAACCGGCGACGGGCTCGGCTGATGCGGCGCGGGGAGGTCCGGCTCGTGGATCTCGATCCCGCGTTCGGCAGCGAGGCGAACAAACGCCGGCCCGCGGTCGTCGTGGGCAACGACCGTGCCAACGCAGCCGCCCGGCTAGGGCGAGGCGTGGTCACGGTCGTCCCGGTCACGAGCAACGTGGCTCACGTGTTCGGATTCCAGGTCCTGCTTCCCGCGGCTTCGGCGGGGCTGCGGGTGGACTCCAAGGCGCAGGCCGAGCAGGTTCGGCCGGTCTCGGTCGAGCGGCTCGGACCAGTTCTCGGACACGTCCCGCCGCGACTCATGGTCGCCATCGACGACGCGTTGCGGCTTCATCTCGCGCTGTGAAACCCGTCCCACGAACTGCTTGACACGTCAGGGAGCGAGTACTACGTTCCTGATTAAACGTTTTGCCAAAACGTTTAACCACCGTTCACGAGGCCGGCAGCGAAGACGCTGTCGATGGATGAAGCCGTCCGTCCGGGCCTGAAAAGCACGACGCCTCGCCGGCGAACCGGCGAGGCGTCGTCGACCACCTCTGCCGGACGATGCAACGTCCGGTCGGAGATCTGCATTGCTCCGACAAGTGATCTGGAGGGCACTCAGTGTCTCGAAAAGCAACCAACCGCCTCGTGGTCGCCAGCCTAACGCTGGCTGCCGTGGCCGGGCTCGCGGCCTGCAGCGGGGGTTCGGCGAGCAGCCCGGGCGCCGCAGCCAAGGGCGGCACGATCGCCCTGTGGACCCACAACGGGGGCAACGAGAAGGAGCTCGCGGTCAACGAGAAGATCATCTCCGACTTCAACGCCAGCCAGACCAAGTACAAGGTCAAGCTCCAGTCGTTCCCCCAGGAGTCCTACAACCAGTCGGTGGTCGCGGCGGCGACGGCGAAGAAGCTGCCGTGCATCGTCGACATCGACTCCCCGAACGTGCCGAACTGGGCGTGGGCGGGCTACCTGGCCCCGCTCGACCTGCCCGCGAGCACCTGGGACGGGCAGCTGCCGAGCACCGTCGGCACCGTGGGCAAGAAGGTCTACTCCTACGGTCACTACGACGTCGCCCTCGCGATGTACGCGCGCAAGCACTCGCTCGCGGCCGCCGGGATCCGGATCCCCACGATCGACAAGCCGTGGACGAAGAGCGAGTTCGCCGACGCGCTCGCCAAGCTCAAGAAGACCGGTGAGTACCCGTTCCCGCTCGACCTCGGTACGGCGGGTTCGGGCGAGTGGGCCCCGTACGCCTACTCCCCGTTCCTGCAGAGCTTCGGTGGGGACCTGATCGACCGAAAGTCCTACAAGAGCGCCGACGGCGTGCTGAACGGACCCGAGGCGATCGAGTGGGCGACGTGGCTGCGCGGCCTGGTCACGAGCGGCTACATCGCGCAGAAGTCCGGTGCGGACTCGACGGCCGACTTCGTCAACAACAAGAGCGCGATCCTGTACTCGGGCAGCTGGGCCGCGACCACGGTCGCGGACAAGCTCAAGGACGACGCGGTCATCATCCCGCCGCCCGACTTCGGCGACGGACCGAAGATCGGTGGCGGTTCGTGGCAGTGGGGCATGACGACGGGCTGCGACCAGCCCGCGGGAGCACTCGACTACCTGAAGTTCGCGCACCAGACGAAGTACTTCGTCGCCTTCGCGAACGCGCTCGGCCTGGTCCCGGCGACCAAGGACGCCGCGGCCCAGGTGCCCAACTACGCCGAGGGCGGCAAGGACCGGGTCTTCCTGGACTTCGCCCAGAAGTTCGCCGAGGTGCGACCGGTGACGCCGGCCTACCCGGTCATCTCGTCGGTGTTCCAGAAGGCCAGCGCGGACATCCTGTCCGGCGGTGACCCCAAGACCGTCCTTGACAAGGCGGTCAGCGACATCGACAAGGACATCAAACAGAACGGCAACTACGACTTCTGAGTCGCTCTCGCCGCGGCGGGGGTGCGCACGAGGCGCACAGCCGAGCGCACCCCCGCCGGGTCGAAACCTTTGTCGAGATCCATGTCAGAAGAAGGTGCACGTTGACCACCACGACTGAGAACCCGCCCGTTCCGAGGGCATCGCAGCACCTCGCACCACTCACGAGAACGACCGCGCGGACCAGCCGCGGCCGGGAAGGCTGGACGGCCGCCTGGATGGTGAGCCCCGCGGTCATCCTGATGCTCGTCTTCCTGGTCGTGCCCGTCCTGCTCGCATTCACGCTCGCTTTCACCAACGCCCGGCTCATCTCACCGCGGCCCGCCGAGTTCATCGGGTTCGAGAACTTCACGACCCTGTTCACGGACCCGCTGTTCTGGGCGTCGTTGCGCAACACGCTGTACTTCGCCGTCGTCGTCGTCCCGGTGCAGGCAGGACTGGGGCTGGTCCTCGCCCTGCTGGTCAACGCCAAGGTGCGCGGCACCAACTTCTTCCGCACCATCTATTTCGTTCCGGTGGTCACGTCGATCGTCGTGGTGTCGTTGCTGTGGGAGTTCATGTACCGACCGGACGGGCTGCTCAACAAGCTGCTGGCAGCGTTCACCCTCGGCCATTTCACCCCGATCGACTGGCTGAACAATCCCGCGACGGCGATGCCGGCGATCATGTTCATGTCGATCTGGCAGGCCGTCGGATTCCACATGATCATCTGGCTGTCGGGGTTGCAGACGATCCCGGGCGAGCTGTACGAGGCAGCCGACCTCGACGGCGCCTCAGGCTGGAAGCTCTTCAGCTTCGTCACCTGGCCATCGTTGGTGGCGACCCGCACCTTCATCCTCATCACGATCACCATCGCCAGCCTGAGCCTGTTCGCGCAGATCAGCGTGATGACCCAGGGCGGTCCGCTCGACTCGACGACGACCGTGGTGTTCATGGCCGTGCGCACCGGATACGAACAGCTCGCGACCGGCTACGCGTCGGCCATCTCCCTGGTGTTCTTCGTGCTGGTGCTCATCGTCGCCGGCGTCCAGCGATTCCTGACCCGAGAGAAGGACTGAGAGATGACCACCGTCCTCGCGCCCACCCCCTCGGCCGCGCCCGCACGCAAGGCGTCCAGGTCCCGTCGCGGCAAGATCGCCGTCCAGGCCCTGCGCATCGCGCTCGTCATCTTCTTCGCCTTCCCGATCGTCTTCATGTTCGTGTCGTCTTTCAAGCCGGACCTGCAGATCTTCAAGGACCTCGGCTCGTGGCGTGGCTTCGTCCCGGTCGGACACATCTCGCTGGACAACTACCTCGGCGTGTTCGACCGGGTGCCCGCGGCACGCTTCCTGCTCAACTCGATCGGCATCTCGGCCATCACCGTCGTGCTCGGGATCTTCGTCAACAGCCTCGCCGCGTTCTCGCTCGCGCGCCTGAAGTGGCGCGGCCGACAGTTCGTGCTCACGGCGATCATCGCGACCCTCATCGTGCCGTTCGAGACGCTCGCCCTGCCGCTGGTGTGGTGGGTCAACAAGCTCCCCTGGCTCGAGATCCACGGTTTCAGCCTCGTGCTCACCACCGGCTGGCTGGACACCTATCGCGTGCAGATCATCCCGTTCATCGCGAACGCCTTCTCGATCTACCTCTTCTACCAGTACTTCAACTCGATCCCGAAGGAGCTCGACGAGGCCGCACGGGTGGATGGCGCGAGCTGGTTCATGATCTACCGCAAGGTCGTGCTCCCGCTCTCGGGGCCGGCGATCGCGACCGTCGCCATCCTGACGTTCCTGCCGGCCTGGAACTCCTACCTCTGGCCGTTGATGGTCGTCCAGACCGAGGACCTGCGCCCGGTGATGGTCGGGATCCAGTACTTCTACCAGCTCAACGTCGCGTGGGGGGAGATCATGGCCTACGCCTCGCTGATCACGATCCCGGTGCTCGCCCTGTTCGTCGCGTTCCAGCGCTCGTTCATCAGCTCCATCGCGTCGAGCGGGGTGAAGGGCTGACCCGCACCCGGGAGCGCTCGTGGGTCCACCCGGATCTCCCGATGAGAAGAGAGCAGCGAACATGCGTCAACGAGCAGTGGGAATCAAGCAGGTGGCCGGTGAGGCGGGAGTCTCCGTCGCGACGGTGTCGCAGGTGCTCAATGCCGTCGAAGGCGCGCGAGTCTCGGACGAGACCCGAGCGCGGGTGCACGCCACGGCCGAACGGCTGGGCTACGTGCCCAACCGGATGGCCCGGGGCCTTCGCACGCAGCGCTCCCAGGCCTTGGGGCTGATCGGCGACCAGATCGCCACGACACCGTATTCAGGCCGGATGGTCCTCGGGGCGCAGGAAGCGGCGCTCCGGCACGGGTTCACCATGGTGCTGTTCAACACCGAGAGCGATCAGGCCGTCGAGGAACGCGACATTCGCAACCTGATGCAGTACCAGGTGGACGGCATCCTGTACGCGACGATGTATCACCGCGTCGTCGACGTGCCGGCGGTGCTGCGCGGCGTGCCGACGGTGCTCCTCGACTGCGAGTCGAGCGACGCCACCATCAGCGCCGTCGTCCCGGACGAGGTCGCCGGGGGACGGGCCGCGGTCGAGGAGCTTCTCGCGCACGGCCACCGCAGGATCGGCTTCGCGACGAACCTCGACCCGGTGCCGGCCACGGCCGGGCGTCTGGAGGGCTACCGGCAGGCGCTCTCGGGCGCCGGTGTCCCGTTCGATCAGTCCCTCGTGGTCGCCGACGAGTCGGAGTCGGGCGGCGGTTACCGCGCCTCCCGGGCGCTCCTCGAGCGCGTCGACTCGCCCAGCGCGATCTTCTGCTTCAACGACCGCATGGCCATGGGCGCCTACCGAGCGGCCGCCGAGCTCGGACTGAAGATCCCGGCGGACCTGTCGATCGTCGGTTTCGACAACCAGGAGGTCATCGCTGCCGGACTCTTCCCCGACCTGACGACCGTGACCCTGCCGCACCACGCCATGGGTGCCTGGGCGGTCGACACCCTCGTCGCGCAGCTCGCGGGTGCGGGCCCCGACCCGGCCGCCCACCCGCTGCTCATGAACTGCCCGCTCGTGCGACGTTCGTCGGTCGCGCCCCCGTCCCGATCCGGTGCTCCGCAGCGCCCCTGAAAGGCTCCACATGCTCCGACTTCCCTCCGCCTGGACCTGGGACTTCTGGTTGGCCGACGACGGCGAGCTGTTCCACCTGTTCTTCCTCAAGGCGTCGCGTGCGCTCATCGACCCCGATCGTCGCCATCGGCGGGCAGGAATCGGGCACGCGGTCTCGTTCGACCTGCGCAGCTGGACCGAGGTTGCCGACGCGTTGGTAGCAGCCGACGGCCCGGCATTCGACGACCTCGCGACCTGGACTGGTTCGGTGGTGCGGGGTGACGACGGCCGGTGGCGCCTGTTCTACACGGGGGTCGACCGGTCGTCGGACGGCGCGACCCAGCGCATCGGCGTCGCGGTGTCGGACGACCTCTACACGTGGACGCGAACCAGCGACGTCGCGCTGCTCGAGGCCGATCCGCTCTGGTACGAGAAGTTCGCCGAGGACTCGTGGCCGGACGAGGCATGGCGTGACCCCTGGGTGCTGCGCGACCCGGCGGGCAACGGCTGGCACATGCTCATCACGGCGCGCGCCGCCACGGGGGCGCTCGACGAGCGCGGCGTCATCGGGCACGCGACGTCCGGGGACCTCGAGCACTGGACCGTGCAATCGCCGCTGAGCGAGCCCGGGTCGGGCTTCGGTCAGCTCGAGGTTCCGCAGGTCGAGACGGTCGGGGATCGCAACGTGCTGATCTTCAGCTGCATGACCTCCGAGCTGTCCTCCGAGCGCCGCGACTCGGGCGAGACCGGCGGCGTCTGGGCGCTGAACACCGGCACCCTCACCGGGCCGTTCGATGTGAGCAGCGCCTACCGGATCACCGACGAGACGTACTACGCCGGTCGCCTGGTCCAAGACCAGGCCGGCACCTGGTGGCTGCTCGCGTTCCTCCACACGGCGCCGGACGGGTCGTTCGTCGGCCAACTCTCCGACCCGATGCCGGTGCAGTGGGGTGACGACGGCCGGTTGTGGGCGGGCCAGCAGGCGTCGGCGTCCGCATGGGCCGACTGAGCATTGTCTCGACTTCCGAGACAATGCTGAAGTCGGGGCCTGTGAATCAGCCTCGGGCCCGAATGAAATCGAATTCCGCGCACCAGTAACAGGGCCCGTATACGGGATCAGAACGGCGGCGGGTCGTCCGCTTCCGATTTCTGTTCCCGCACCGCGCCGGGCGCGGGCTGGTGTTCTGGAATCAGTCCTGGTTCGGGCTCGACGTGCGGCAGGTGCTCGTGTCCGGGCGGCAACGGGGAGTTGTAGCCATACGTGTGCCCGGTGGGCGTTGTCCAGGTGATCGTGCCGTTGTCGGCGCGGTCGTACGTCCAGCCGGCGTGCGTCTTGAGCAGGTGGTCCCGCCTACAGGCCGGGGAAATATTCTCTGTGGACGTGGCTCCGCCGGTGCCGTCGGGGTTGAACGGCACCCGGTGGTCCAGGTCGCAGTGGTGCGACGCGGCGTTGCAGATCGGGGACACGCAGTACGGATCGCGGGCGCGGATGATCTCCGCCAGGTCCTCCGGCGGGCGGTACCGGGTCTTGCCCACGTCCAGCACGGTGCCGGTCTGCGGATCGGTCACCAGCCGCCGCCAGGTCCCGTTCGTGGCAAGCCGCCGGGCGGTCTGGGCGGTGATCGCGCCATACCCGGCGAGCTGGCCGGGGTCCTCGTCCAGCCCGAGCAGCGTCGCCAGGGATACGGTGACGTCGATCCGGACCTGCCCCGCGATGCCGCCGATGCCGACGCCGCTGCCCGTAAGCGCCGCACAGCGGCTGGCACCGGGCGCAGCCGAGCCAGCGGCCGAGCCCGCACCTGCGGTCGAGCCCACGCCCGAGTCCGAGCCCACGTCCGATCCGGCCTCGGTGCCGCTGTCTGATCCGCCGGTCTCGCCGGCAGCCACGCCCGCGTCTTCGCAGGTGCAGCCGTCGTCCCCGAGGAGGGTGTTGGTGTACGCGTCGGCGCGGAGCTGGTCGATGGTGCGGGTGTCCCCGGCACGCTGGGCCTTGCGTGCTGCGTCGGTCAGGGCGGTGTCGATCGCGGTCGCGACGAACGAGGGCAGGACGGACCAGATGCCGGCCATCCCGTCGGGGAGGACCTTGGGCTTGCACACGCGGCGCGAGTCCACGGCGCGGGCGGTGCGCTGCTCGGCGTCCTTGGGGTCGACCGCGATCAGGGCCTTCTGGAGGTCGGCGCGCAGCTGGGTCGGGGTACGCTGCGCGGCGGTGGGCAGCACGACGTCCTCGACGACCTGCGCGACCTGCCAGGGGATGTCCTTGAGGGCGGCGATGATGATCTTGGCCTTGCCCCAGTCCAGGTCCCCGACGTCCAGCGCGTCGCCAGTGACCATCAGCTGGCGGGCGAACAGCTTGCCAGCCTCCACCAGCTCCCGGCCGGCCTGCCGGGAGGTACCCAACCGGGCCGCGACCTCCTCGCCGACGATGCCGGGCTGGCGGACAGCCAAGGGCCAGTCCGGGTTCATCGAGTCCCGCCGCGAGAGGACCTCGATCGCGGCGAGCTGGCGGGCCTTGGCCCAGGACGCGGTCCGCTCGAAGGCGGCCATCTGCTCGACCAGTTCGTAGTCCGGCAGCTGCTCGGATTCCACCGAGTCGGCCCAGGCCGCAAGGGCCGCGGACCCCGGCGCCAGGTCCATCCGCTCGCACGGCCGCGGGTCCTGGTGCTCGCCGCGAGCCAGCGCCTCGAAGAATGCCTCCCGCTCCAAGAACTCCGCGACCTCGGCCGCCAAGAACTTCGGATCCTCATACCGCGCGTCGTCCGCCGCCCATAAAGCCAACAACTCCCGCGACGGCTCGACCAAGGACGCGACATGCTCGTCGCCATTCCTGCCGAACTCGTGATCGAACATGTGTTCTATGATACCGGAAAGTCCGGGCGTGTCAATACCTCAGACGCAACTCGTGTGCACGACTTTTGCGGCGTTGTGGTGCTGCCACTGCTTCACGCTGAGGTCGGCCGTGAAAGGAACGATCTCAGGATCTTGATCCACTCCTCGAATGAATCGAGGTGCGCATCGTGCGTCGCGCCCTGGATGTCCGCGCGCTCGGCATTCTGACCGCGGCGCACGAACTCTGCCTTGTCTTCCGCGGAGAACATGCCATTGCTCGCGTAGACGACGAGGGTGGGAACGGCCACGCTTTCCCACCCAACCCACTGCGGGACAGCGACGGCGTTGATGGTGCGGACCATCACGTCCGCATCGAACCGCGGGTAGAGGCCGTCTTCCCGCTCCTCGAGGTCGTCTACCCAGGCCTGTTCGAGAAATCCGCTGCCAAGGTATTCGCGCGCCGCTGCTCTGTCGACAAAGGGCACCCGCCAGGATCGGAAGTAGTCGCCCATCTCGGCGTTCTCGGCCAGGCTTCCTGCTCCTTCGCCACCTTCCAGAAGGACAAGCCGTTCCACGAGGTCCGGGCGGCTGGCCGCGGTCAGCATTGCCGTGTGGGCGCCCATCGATTGACCGACGAGCGACACGGGTCCACGGTCTCCGTCTCGATCACTCGCACGACGTCGGCGACGAACGCGGCCCGCGACGTGTCGACGGGAATGCGAGTGCTTTGCTCGTGGCCCCGCTGATCGATCAAGAGAACGCGGTACTCCTCGAGCGATTCAGCGGTCGGGATGAACTCCGTCGAGCTCCCGGCGAGCCCGTGCAGGATGACCACGGGTGGCCCGTCACCCCCCTGAGTCGAGATAGCTGATCCTGGCGCCGGAACTAGTGACCGAATGTCGGGACAAGGGCATGACCGATGGTGACATGAGCCGCGGCATCGACCTCGACAGCGGAGGGCGAGCCGCGGACGCCCCTCGGCACCCTCGCCTCACCGGCCGCCCGACTCAGGCGTCGGCGTCCTGCTGAGCCATCCACTCCCACAGCGTCGCGCCGTCCGCGGTGGTCGGGGCATTGCGCGCGGTGTAGATCCACGACCAGTGGCCGTTGTAGCCGACGCCGTCCCACGTGACGTCCGCGTAGCTCGTCAACACGGAGCCCGCGACCAGTCCGTGCGCCCACAGGCTGGTCTGGGCGAAGGGCACCGTCGGGTCGTTCTCGGCGTGCACGAACCAGGTGGGCGTCTCGCTCAGCCGGCGGATCTCAGCCTCGGTGACGAGATACCCGCCGCGGAACGCGAGGTAGAGCGCCGCGCAGGTAGGGACGAGTGCGGCGAACCTCTCGGGGTAGGCGGAGGCGAGCTTCACCGACATGAAGCCACCCGCCGAGGCGCCCATGACGTACACCCGCGACGCGTCGATGCGGTGGCTCTCGGCGAGCTCGTCGAGGAGCGCCGCCAGCCGCTCGGCGTAGGCGGACTCGTCGAGGTTGTACCAGGTATCCGGCACCTGCGGGGCGACGACGTACGCGCCGCCGAAGACGGCTTGAGCCTCGGGAGTAGCCGGGCCGAGCGCCCCGCGGTTGCCCCGCAGCTGTGGCTCGTTCGAGTAGTAGCCGGGGAGCCCGCCCTCGCCGTTGCCGTGCAGCCAGACGACGAGCGGACGTGCACCCCCAGCGAGGGAACGTCCCGTGGGCTCGAAGAGCCGGTAGCTGAGCCCGGTCGCTGAGACCCCGGAGGAGAACGCGTCGACCTCCGCGTCGCGCAGGGCGCCCTGCGCGAAGCCGGAGAGGGTCACCGAGCGTCCGCTCGTCAGCAGGACGGGCGCGTTCTGGGTCACGGTGTAGGTGAGGTCGAGGTCGACGGTGCGCGCCGCGAGCGACAGGTAGCCGAGGGTCGAGGCCCCGGCGACCCCTGCCCCGTACGCCAGGTCGACGACGACGTCGCCGTGGCGGTCGACCGTGACGCCGGTGACCGTGCGGTCGACGTCGTACAGGCTGGAGATGACCTCACCGTTCGCGATCGGCACGGGGCTGGTCGCCGTGGCGTGGACGGTGAACGTCGAGGCGGTGAGGCTGGCCGGGTCGATCCGGCCGAGCCGGCCGGTGTCGAGCGTGATCGCGGTGACCTGCTCGCCGCCGTCGAGCACCGTCGCCTCGAGGGTGAAGCCGACGGTGGTCGACGGTCTGTCGGCCGCGCCGACGGCGGCGTCGGGGTCGGGCAGCGAGGCCACCAGGGTCGCCGGGACGACGACCGCCGCCCCCGACGCCAACGTCGCGGACAGGACTGCCGGTGGAGTCTTCATTGAGAGAAGCAGCCTACGCTCGTGGCGCGGAAAGGTCAGACGATTCGCGCCGCCGGCCCGGCGCCGTAGCCTGACGCCGTGACCCGGAGCCGGTACGACGCAGTCGTTGTCGGTGGTGGGCACAACGGCCTGACGGCCGCGGCCTACCTCGCGCGGGCGGGCCGCAGCGTGCTGGTGCTCGAGCAGGCGGACCACCTGGGCGGCGCCACGGGGTCGAGCCGCGTGTTCCGCGGCGTGGACGCGCGGCTGTCCCGGTACTCGTATCTCGTCTCGCTCATGCCGCGGGCGGTCCGGGACGAGCTCGGGCTGGCGCTCGAGCTGCGTCGTCGGCGGATCGCGTCGTACACGCCGGTGCCCGCCGACCCGGCACGCGGCCTGCTCGTGGACACCGGGGACGACGGCGCGACGCGACGCTCGTTCGCGGCCGTCGGCGCCGGCGGCGACCACCGCGCCTGGCAGGAGTTCGCCGCGCGGACCCGCGCCCTTGCCCGCGCGGTCTTCCCGACCGTGACCGAGCCGCTGCCGACGTCGGCGCAGGCCCGCGCCGTCGTCGGGGAGAAGTGGTGGACGGACCTGCACACCCCGCTGGGGGAGCTCGTCGAGCGCACCTTCGCCGCCGACCTCGTCCGGGGCGTGGTCCTCACCGACGCGCTCATCGGAACCTTCGCTGACGCGCATGACGCGACGCTCGTCCAGAACCGCTGCTTCCTCTACCACCTGATCGGGGGCGGGACGGGTGACTGGGACGTCCCGGTCGGCGGCATGGGCGCCGTGGTCGAGGCGCTCGCGGGCGCGGCCCGCGCGGGTGGTGCCGAGCTGCTGACCCGCGCCACGGTGCGCGCCGTGCACCCGGGCACCGGGGGTGCGGATGTGATGTGGACCGACGACGACGGCGGCGAGCACTCGGTCGCGGCGGGCCACGTCCTGGTCAACGCCGCCCCGCGCGTGCTCGACCGTCTCCTGGGCCGCGAACCGGCCGACGGCGGTCCGGAGGGCAGCCAGCTCAAGGTCAACATGGTGCTGCGCCGCCTGCCGCGGCTCCGGGACCCCGCAGTGAACCCGGCAGTGGCCTTCGCCGGCACGTTCCACGTCAACGAGTCGTACCAGCAGCTCGCCACCGCCTACGCCGAGGCCGCGGCCGGCCGGGTGCCGACGCTGCCACCTGCGGAGATCTACTGCCACACGCTCACCGACCCGTCGATCCTCGGCGCGGACCTTCGCGCGACGGGCCACCACACGCTCACCCTGTTCGGCCTGCACATGCCCGCGCGCCTGTTCCGGGCGGACCCCGAGGGGGCGCGCGCGGCGGCGCTCGCGGCCACGCTGCGCTCCCTGGACTCGGTGCTCGCCGAGCCGGTCGAGGACTGCCTCGCGCTGGACGCCGACGGTCGCCCGTGCCTCGAGGTCCGCTCGCCCGTCGACCTCGAGCACGACGTCGGACTGCCCGGTGGCCACATCTTCCACGGCGACCTGCAGTGGCCGTGGCTCGCGGACGACGACGACGACGGCGCCCGCACGCCCGCAAAGCGCTGGGGCGTGGCGACCGCGCACGACCGCGTCCTGCTGTGCGGTGCGGGTGCGCGGCGGGGCGGCGGCGTGAGCGGGATCCCCGGCAGGTCGGCGGCGATGGCGGTGTTGGAGATCCGGTCGAACGGGTGACTGCCCGCGCGGTGCGTATGTCCGTGCCCGGTGCTTCGATCGGGCGGCGCGCCGCTCAGGAGCCTGCGGTGGCGAACGGGCCGCCGTCGTCGAACGCCCAGTCTGCGAAGCGCTCGCCGATCCGGCGGTGACCGGCGGAGTCCGGGTGGAGCCCGTCGGGCAGCGGAAGCTCGGCGAAGTCCGGGTCCCCATAGAGCGAACGGCCGTCGAGATGGTGCAGGTTCGGGTCCTCGGTCGCCCGCGCGGCGAGGATCCGGGCGAGCTCGTCGCGGATGACGGTGAGCGTCAGTCGCGTGGGGTCGGACGGGTCGCCCGTGGCCCGGAAGGTCACCTTCCCGCCGTCGAACTCCGGGGCGAGGGGGCCCGGGGTGTCCTCCTGGAGGGGACAGAGGATGGGCGAGACGACCAGCAGCGGCGTGGTCGGGTGCCCGTCCCGAATGGTGTCGAGGAAGCCGTGCACCGCCGGGGCGAAGGCGCGCAGGCGCATCAGGTCGAGGTTGACCAGATTGATGCCGATCTTGACGCTGATCAGGTCCGCGGGGGTGTCGCGCATCGCCCGCGCGGTGAACGGGTCGAGCAAGGCGTTGCCGCCGAACCCCAGATTGATCAGCTCCACGCCGCCCCGGGCGGCGGCGATCGCCGGCCAGATCGCCATCGGGCGCTCGGCGGTCGAGCCGTGGCTGATCGAGCTGCCGTGGTGCAGCCACACCCTGCGCCCGCGGTCACCGGTGGCCTCGACCGGGGCGTCGGTGCGCAGGGCGATCAGCTCGGTGACCTCCGTGTGCGGCAGCCAGATCTCGATGTCCTTGCGGCCCGCGGGCAGGTCGGTGAACCGGACGGTGCCGGCCGGGCCGGGCGAGAGGACCGCGGACTGGGTGGCCAGGTCGATGGTGCGGACATTGCCGCCGGTCACGCTGGCCCGGCCGGCGAGAACGCCGTCGACGACCAGGTCGTACGCGCCGTCCGGCGGAACCGGGGCGCCGCGGTACACCGTCCTGGTGCGCAGCGCATCCAGCTCGATGGTCGTGGCCCGGGTGCGGAAGGCCAGCCGCACTCCGGAGGGTTGGGACTCGACCATGGCCAGGTACTCATCGGGGAACTGCGTGCGAGCCCTGGCCGGCAGCCGGTGCGGCAGCACGCCGAGCGCGGTTCGTTCCAGCTCGAGGGCACCGCGCACGAGGTGCGCGTCGATGGGCGTGGTGGTCCAGGGCGCCTCGGACACCTCACGGCGGACCGGGACATCGCTGGGGGGGGAGTTCACGACCGCAGTGTGCCAACCGAATGCCCCGAAAGCATTTCACCCCCGTGTCCGGAGAGGTCGGGTTCGGCCGGAGGGGTGCAAGTCCCCACAATTGCCGCAATTCGCCGCGCGCGGGAGCGGCCCCTGCCGTAGCGTCGTCGACGCAGCTCGACAAAGCTGGCCGCATGACCACGAAGGAGGCGTCATGCCCCGCTATCTCGGGGTCCTGCTCGAGTTCGGGCTCATCATCTTCTGCCTGATCGAGTGCATCCAGGCCCCATCCGCACGGGTGCGCAACCTGCCCACGTGGGCGTGGATCCTGCTGATCCTCTTCGTCCCCATCGTCGGCCCGATCGCCTGGCTCGTCGCCGGCCGCCCGACGTCGGCGTCCGGGGGCCGGTCGGTGTCGTGGCGGTCGACCGAGACGGCCGGGTTCCCGGAGTACGAGCGCCCCGTCGCGCCCGACGACGATCGCGAGTTCATCGCTCGGCTCGCCGCCTCGGACTCGTCCGACCGCGAGCTGCTCGCCAAGTGGGAGGCCGATCTTCACGAGCGCGAGGCCAAGCTCCGGGACGGCGAGCAGAAGCCGGCGGACGACCCGGACGATCCCGGGCGACCGGGACCTGGTTAGCCTCGCCGCGACCGGGGTTGCTAGGTACCCACCCTGCGGTAGACGAGGTCGAAGTCGGTCACATAGGTCGTGCCGTCTTCGGCGATCTCCCAGCGTCCGGTGATCGTGTTCCCGTCGTCGCTGAACCTCGCGGTGAAGCGTTGGGCGAACGGCTCGCCCTGCCGCCAGAGCCGCCACTCGCCGTCGCCGATGGACATCTCGTAGACGCGGCAGACGCCGCGCTCGTCCGAGTACAGCTGGAAATACGTCCCGTTGGCGCCGTCGCATCCGATGATGGAGACGCTCGCGGGCGCCTCGGGAAGCTCGACGGTCCCACGCTGGACCAGATGTGCTCCGGGGGCGTGCCACTCGAAGGTGAACGTTCCACCGCCCGGCCATGGCGTTCCGTCGGTCCAGGTCGCCTCGATGGTCCACTCGCCGACCAGCGGCTCGAGCCGGCGCAGGGCGTGCTCCGCGGTTGGTTGATCCATCGATCTGCTCCCGTCTCAGAAGGCGTCGCCGGTGCGCCACGGCATCTGCTGCAAGGTCAGGGTGTTGAGGCGTGAAGTGCGAGCACCACTCACCGCCGTCGGGACCGCCCCGGAGCGGTGCTCGAGGTCCGCCGCGGCGCCGCCCGGCTGGTGGCCCGCTCCACCCACCTGTCCGGGACCCTGCGGTGGGTGGAGCACGAGAAGCTCAACCGCTACGCCCCGCCCGACGACGAGACGTGACGCGCCCGCCCGTTCAGGGCAACGAGGCGGGCAGCCCGAGGAGCGCAAAGTGGTCCGGGCCGATGAACGAGGTGACCGCGGCGATGCGCTCACCGCGCAGGGTCAGCACGTCGATCGACCAGGCGACGTGTGCCTGGTCGTGCTCGCCGCGGAGGTAGCCGGCGACCGCGGGCTGGCCGTTGGCGCTCGTGGGCAGGTGCCGCCAGGAGCCGCAACTGGTCAGCGGGACGCGCAGCGCGAAGTCGGTCACGGCCTCGAGGCCGCGATACCAGTGCGGCAGTGGGGGCATCGACCAGGTGACGTCCTGCGTGAGCAGCGCGACCAGGGCGCTGGCGTCGCCGAGCTCCAGCGCCGTGGAGTACCCGGTGACGATCTCCCGCACGCGGGCGTCGTCGATCATCCGCAGCGTTTGCTGCTGCGTGCGGGGCGGGACCTTCTCGGCGACGATTTTGCGGGCACGCTGCAGCGCGCTGTTCACCGACGCGGTCGTGGTGTCCATCGTCACGGCCACCTCGGCCGCGGTGAAGCCCAGCACCTCGACGAGCAGCAGCGCGGCCCGCTGGTTGCCCGGCAGGTGCTGCAGGGCGGCGACGAAGGCGAGCTCGACGGCCTCGCGCTGCTCGTAGCGTGCTGCCGGGTCGGCCTGGCCGACTGCGAGGCGCACGTCCGGGTAGGGCCCCAGCCACGCGACGCCGTCGGGCGCGACCTGGTCGAGCACGGCCCGGTCGCTGGACGGGCCGAGGTCCATCGGTAGCGCGCGCCCGCCGCGGGCCTTGCCGATGTCCAGGCAGGTGCGAGTGGCCACGGTGTAGAGCCACGAGCGCACCGAGCCGCGGCCCTCGAAGCCCGCGAGCCCCCGCCATGACCGCAGCAGGGCCTCCTGCAGGGCGTCGTCGGCGTCGTGGGTCGAGCCGAGCATGCGGTAACAGTGCGCGCGCAGCTCCCCGCGCAATGGCTCGACCAGGCGGGTGAAGGCCTCGTCGTCGCCCCCGCGCGCGCGGGCGAGGTCGAGCTCTGCGGAGCTTGAGGAAGCGCTGGCCACGGCCCCGCGGAATATCTCGCCCATGGTCGATGATTCTGCCCGACGGCGGGAGTCTTACCTGTGACCGAGCAGGCCGCCCGCACCAGGAGAACCCCATGACCCCCGCCTCGACCGCCCCCGCAC
>NZ_DATCNW010000334.1:0-24116 GCF_036565025.1 Pengzhenrongella sp. | reverse complement strand
CCTGGATGTCCCTGAACCCGGACGACAACGCGGCGACCGTGGCAATGACGAGTGCCATGAGGCCGCCGAAGACGACGACCAACGCGATCGTTCCCAGCACCGCAGCCCGTCCCCGCACATTCCCCCCAGCAGGCGCCGTCTTAGCAATGAAGCCACGTCCCCAGCAGGTACTCCTCCACAGCCTACGATCCCACCTTGACGCCCCTCTTGTGATGCTGGGGGATATTCTTGAGTGATGTTGGGGTCCTCCCACATCGCGGCCCATCGCCCACCACTCCACCGGAGACTGCGGCACCCCACCGCCCGGCTCCGCTCGCTCGCGCTCAGTCTTCTCCTGCTCACCGTTGCGGTGCTCGCCGGCTGTGACACCCCCCGCGAAGCAGCGCCCGAGACGACGCGGCTGACGATGTGGGCGCATGGGGGCCAGCCCACGGAGGAGGCAGCCCTGCGCACGCTGGTCGCCGGTTTCCGAACCGCCCACCCGCACATCACGGTGCGCCTCACCGTCGCCGCGCACCAGGACGACTACAACGACAAGCTCCAGACGGGTATCGCCTCTGGGTAGCTACCCGACGTGTTCGACCTCGACGGGCCCAACGTGGCCTCGATGGCTTACCAGGGTGCGCTCGCCCCGCTCGACCACCTGCTCAGCCCCGAGGACCGGACCCGGATGCTGCCGTCCCTTGTCGCGCAGGGCACCTGGCGCGACCATCTGTGGGCGGTCGGCGCCTTCGACTCCGGCCTCGCGATGTGGGCCGACCGCAGCCAGCTGGTCCGCGCCGGGGTGCGCATCCCGAGGGGGCCCGACGACGCCTGGACGGCGACCGAGATGTCCGGCGCCCTCGCTGCGCTCGCCGCCCACGACGCCGACCACAAGGTGATCGACCTCGGGCTCAGCGATGTACCCCAAATACTCCGCCGCGCTCGGCTCCGACCTGGTGCTCGTGCCCCTGCCGAACATGGGCCTCGGGACCAAGTCCGGACAAGGATCCTGGGCCTGGGCCGTCGGCGCCCACTCGACCCGGAAGGCCGCCGCGACCTCCCTGCTCGAGTGGCTCACCAACGACGCGGGTGCGACGGCGATGGCGAACGCCAACGGCGCCGTGCCGGGCACCCGCAACGCCCTCGCCCGCTCGGCCCTGGTCGGCCCCGGGAAGCCGTTGCACCTGTTCGGTGACCAGCTCTCGCGCGCCTGCGGCACCGGCCCCGTGACCAAGGACTGCGTCACCGTCGCCCGCCCGGTGACGCCCGCCTACCCGACCGTGACCGCGGCCTTCTCGACCGCCGTCCTGCTGGCGCTGCGGGGAACCGACCCGCACAAGGCGCTGTCCGCGGCAGCCCGCACCATCGACGAGAACCTGTTGGCCAACCACGAGTACAGCAGGCCGCTGTCCTCGAGCTGACACGTCCCTCGCTTCGGCAACGATCTGGTCAGATATCCACCAAGCTCCCCGAGAGCGGCCAGCGCGCGGCCTCCGCGGCACGCCAACCGGGATCGTTGCTGGGGCGCCCGAGCAGGTAGCCCTGTCCACCGACCAGGTGCGCACCCTGGCCGAGCCGCCGGGTCTCGCTCAGCAGCCGGTGCAGGATTTCCTCGGTCTCGATGCCCTCGGCGATCACGATCGCGCCGCTACGCGCCGCATAGGTGACGACGGCGGTCAGCACCGCGCTCCCCGGGCCACCGTCGCGCGCACTGAACAGCACCTCGCGGTCGACCTTGACGTACTCGGGTCGGACCGCGCCGAGGAGCCCGGGCCCGCTGTCGCCGGACCCGACGTCATCGAGCGCGAGGTGGAACCCGAGGTCGCCAAGACCTCTGACCTGGGCAAGGTCCAGACGTTCGCCCGCGATCTCCGTGAGGTCGAGCACGACCTGCTCGGGGCGCATTCCGGCGGCCGCGACCTCTCGCTGCAGCCGGCGACCCATCTGGTCGTCGTGATCGAACACCTCGGGGGCGAGGTTGAGGAACAGCAGGACGTCGCCGGGGAACCCGTCGAGCTGGGCAAGCACCGCCTGGCGGCACAGCGCGTCGAGCTCCTCGATGCGCCCGAGGCGAGCGGCACCGGCGAAGGCCTCGTACGGGGTGGTGAACCCGTACTCCTCGCCGGGTCGGGCCAGACCTTCGTAGCCGATGACCCGACGCGTCTCGAGGTTCCAGATCGGCTGGAACGCGGCCGCCATGTGGCGGTCCGCGAGCAACCGGCGCACCGCAGCGATCGTGGCGGCCTCCGTGCGCGTTCGCTCGTCGATCACGTGCTCGACGCTCTCGTGGGGAGCCGGGACCCGCGAGCCGTGGCGTACGTCGACGATCATCGGCCGCCGATTCGAACTCGCCGACGACGCAAGGTCCCAGCTACGACTCACCATCGCGACTTCCCTTCTCCCCTTCGCACGTCAGGGCGACAATCCGCCGTCGAAGTTGCACCAGCACGCAGACTCCAGCGCAGCCGGTACCAATTCCGGTCGCCACATGACCAGCTGCGGGATCGGCCAGGCGTTCCGAGCGGTGTCCGCTGCGGGGATCTGGGCTTCGGGTCGGCCGAGCAGGTAGCCCTGGCCCCCGACGAACTGCGCCCACTTGTTGGCGGTCCCGGCTGCTCCGACGAGCTGGAGAATCTCCTCGGTGTCGATGCCCTCGGCGATCACGACGGCGCCGCTCTCGGCCGCATAGGCGACGATCGCCGCCAGCACCGCGCGGCCCGAACCGTCGTCGCGCGCACTCGTGAGCACGTCACGGTCGACCTTGACGTAGCCCGGCTGCACCGCGCCGAGGATCCCCAGTCCGCTGTCACCCGAACCGACGTCGTCCAGCGCGATCTCGAACCCGAGCTCGCGCAGCTCATCGACCCGGTCGAGGTCCAGCAGTTCCCCCGCGTGCGCGGTGAGCACGATGACGACCTGTTCGCTCAGCAGCCCGGCAGCCTCGACCTCCTGCTGGATCCGCCGGCTGGCGCCGTCGTCCTGGGCGAGGACCTCGTGGGCGATGTTCCAGAACAGCAGCACGCCGGGCGGCAGGTCGCCGACCCGGGCCAGAACCGACTCGCGGCACAAGGCATCGAGCTCGGTGACCCGGCCCAGGCGCGCCGCGCCCGCGAACGCCGCACGCGGTCCGTCCAGCCCGAACTCGTCCGCGGGCCGCGCGAGCGCCGCGTAACCGAAGACCCGGCGGGTGCTGAGGTTCCAGATCGGTTGGAACGCGGCACCCATCCGCCTGCTGGCGAGCAGGTCGCGCACGGCCGCGATCATCGCTGCCGAGCGGTTCGCGGGCGCCGACCCGGCGTACTGGTCGAACGACACGACCTCGCCCGGGCCGCGGCTCTTCGCCTCGTACAACGCCAGGTCCGCCCGGTCCCGCAACGCGCCGGCGTCCGTGGAGGTGTCTGCGGGGTCGAACTCAGCGAGCCCCATGCTGATGGTGATCTCGCCCAGGCCGCGCCGGACCGTCTCGCGGAACCGTTCGACGGCCGGGGTCGCGTCGTCGACCCTGGTCCGCGGCATGATCATGGCGAACTCGTCACCGCCCACCCGGAACGCCCGGTCAACGGCCCGCCCGGCGCGCAGGGCAGCCGCGACGTCGACCAGGACGGCGTCGCCCCGCCGGCTCCCGACGCGCCGCGCGAACGCGTCGAAGTCGTCGACCTCCAGCAACGCCAGCGTAAACGGCTCACCGAAGCGTTGCGCGCGCATCGTCTCGAGCAGCAACGACTCGTCGAACGAGGCCCGAGTCCCCAACCTGGTCAGACCGTCGAGCGCGCCCACCTGCTCGGCGGGGCCGGGCCGGGCCGCACCCACCCGCCCGCGCGACCCCTGAGTCGGAATGCTCCGGGCCCGCAGTCCGAGGCGACTGTGACGACTCGACATCAGATCTCTCGTCCTCCTCGCGCCTGCGAGTGACGCGCGCACCGTACGGTCGTGAGGGAGTGTCAGCCGACCGCACCGGATCCCTGGACGTCGCCCGCTCGTCGATGGGGACCGACAGGCTGGACGCACACCACCTTACGGTACGAATGCAAGGTGGCAAAATAGCGACGGTGAGGGAAGTGTGTCAACCCGCCGCACCCGAACGGGTGCCGCAGTTTCGCCGGCACCCGCCGCTGGGCGGCCCTCGAAGCCGGTGCACCGAACGGAGCAGCAGGTCCGGGTACACTCTTGACTTCGTTTTCACCTCGTATCTAGCGTTGAAGGTGACGATTCCCACCGTGAGAACCGCCGCGCACACGCATGCAAGGGGGTGTCCCCGTGGGCCCGGAAAGCACGCACGACTTGCCCGCCAGCATCCGCGCGCTGGTTGAGTATCGGGAAGCGCACAACGCCTCGGTCGACGAGGACAACCTCCGGCTCGGCGCCTGCGCGCAGGTGCACCTGCCCACCGGACGGATGTGCACCCTGCGGCACGGGCACCCGGGATCCTGTGAGTTCGTCACGTGGGACCAGGTGCAGTCGTCCCTGGACGCGCATCGGGGCGCCGAGGGTTGGTGACTACCCAGCCCGGCCGATAGCGTCACCCGCATGCCGACGTCGGAACGCCCCAGCCTGGACATCCTGCTCCCGCTCGACCGCGCGGCCGAGCGGATCCCGGCGCAGGACGACGAGCACGCCCTGACCGCCCTGTACGCCCACCCGCTGCCCCGCGCGGGCGCCGACACCTGGGTGCGCGCGAACATGATCGCGAGCCTCGACGGCGCGGCGACCGGCGCGAACCGGCGCTCGGGATCCCTGAACGGCGACGCCGACCTGCGGGTCTTCCGGGTGCTCCGCGCGGCGGCCGACGTCGTCCTGATCGGCGCCGGGACCGTTCGGGCCGAGGGCTACGGCCCGCTCGACGTACCCGCCGAGCTCGCCGCGGCACGCGCGGCCCGCGCGCAGCGGCCCGACCTCGAGCTCGCCGTGATCAGCGGCTCGGGCCCCCTGCCGGACGCCCTGCTCGACTCGGCCCGTCCCCCGCTGGTGGTCACCACGTCGGACCGACCCGACCTCGCCGCGCTCCGGGCGAGGATCGGTGCTGACCGGGTCCTGCTCGCCGGCGACGGCCACGTCGACGTGGCCGCCGCGTTGCGGGCGCTCGCCGCCCGGGGCCTGGTCCGGGTGCTCGCGGAGGGCGGCCCGCACATCCTGGGCGAGCTGCTCGACGCCGGACTGGTCGACGAGCTGTGCCTCACGTGGAGCCCGCTGCTCGCGGGCGGACCCGCACCACGCATCGTCGCGAACCCCGACTGGTTCAGCCCCGCGCTGACCGCGACGCCCGCGCACCTGCTGCACTCCGATGCGGTGCTGCTCGGTCGCTGGCTCCTTTAGGCTCATTGTCGTGACCGACCCCACGAACGAGCCGTCCGTACGCACGATCGTCGTCCTGACCGAGGACACCCTCGGCGCCGCGGACATCGCGCACCTGCTCAGCCTGCACGACGACAAGGACGAGACCGTCACCTTCCGCGTCCTGGTCCCCGCGGACACCGAGCGCAACGTGCTGTTCTCGTTCGTCGACCACCTCGGCCTCGGCGAGCTCCGCGAGGCGCTCGACGACGTGCTGCGCCGCGAGCCGCGACGGCCGAGCGAGGCGACCGCCGAGGCGGACGTGCAGCTCGCGAAGAGCCTTGCCGCATTCGCGGAAGCCGGGGTCGCGGCGACGGGCCAGATCGTCGCGGACGACCCGCTGCCGGCCCTGAAGGCCGCCGTCGCCGAGGGCGGGGTCGACGAGATCGTCGTGGTCACCTACCCGCACGCGGTGGAGGACACGTTCCACCGTGACTGGGCGTCGCGCGCCCGCGAGGTGCTGCGCGTGCCCGTCCTGCACCTGTACGCGGGTACCAGCGAGCTGGGCTGAGGCTCCCAACCCTTGACCGCTGAACCCCGCGCCACCACCCGCTGACGCCTCACCACCCCAAAACCCCGTAACGTCCGAGCGTTGACGTCCTATAGGACGTCAACGCTCGGACGTTGCGGGGTGCGCGTGTCGGTCAGGCTCGCCGGTCAGAAGCCGGTCTGCGTCGCCTTCGGGTAGTAGGTGCGGAACTTGCGCACCTGGTTGAGCAGCGCCACCAGCACGTACGCCCGACGCCGAGCCGACCCGTCCGCCCGGTACCGCAGCGGATGCACGACCGCGCCCGACCGCACCAGGCCCTGTACCCGCCCGCGCAGGGCCGGGTCGAGCACGTACTTCAGCAGCAGCCGGTGCGGCAGGATCGAGTACAGGACCTCGCGCTCCACCACGACCGGCTCGACGGCGATGCCATCGACCCGGTCCTCGACCAGGAACCGCATCGGGTTCGCACCCGCGGCGGTCACGTAGTAGTTGTTCCGACCGATCCGCGGGTTGACCTCGAAGAACCGGTAGACCCCGTCGCGCGGGTCCACCTTGACGTCGAAGTTGGCGAACCCGACGTACCCCGTCGAGGTCAGGAAGTGCCGAGCCTGCTCGAGCATCGGATCGATCCGCTGCGTGATCATCGCGGCCGGGTTGCCGAGCCCCGACGGCGTGTGCTCCTCGAGCAGCACGTGCGCCGAGCAGAGCAGCGTGATCGCACCGCGACTGTCCACGTACGCCGTGATCGAGCGCATGTGCGTGTCGTCGCCCGGGATGAGCTCCTGCACCACGAACCTGCCCCGGAAACCCGCGGCGGCGAGGGAGACCCACAGCGCGTCGAGCTCGGCCTGGTCCGCGATCTCGAAGACCTTCTTCTTGCCCTCGAAGTGCACGTCCTGGTAGTCGGCGCTGCTCGCCGCCTTCGCGATCAGCGGGTACGCGACGTCGACGCCGACCGGCGCCCAGCCGGGCTCACCGGCTCCGGCGAAGTCCTGCACGATCGTGCGCGGCACGTCGATGCCCAGCTCGTCGCAGATCTCGGCGAACGTCGCCTTGTCCGAGATCCGGTCCAGCAGCTCCTCGGAGAGGTACGGGACCACGTAGTACGGCTCGAGCCGTTCGCGGTGACGGACCACCACGCGCACCAGCCAGTCGGAGTTGGCCAGCAGCACGAGCCGGTGCGAGGAGTACTCCTGCGCCAGCTCGACCAGCCGGTCGACCATGACCTCGGGCGAGGCGTCCGGTCCGAGCAGCACGTTCTCGATGATCCGCGAACCCGCCACCGGCCCCAGTGCGGCACCGCTGACGACGATCGACCGCACGCCGTACGCCTCGTGGAACGAACGCGCGAGCGCGTACACCCCGATGTCGGCGCCCAGGATGACCGGGAGCAGGGGCGCGCTCGGGGCGGCGGCGTCGGGCCCCGCAGCGGCGTCCAGCGCGGGCACGCTCGCGCTCACAGGGCGGTCTCGGTGCGGTCGCCCGTCCACTCCGTGTGGAACGTGCCATCACCGTCCACCCGGCGGTAGGTGTGCGCACCGAAGAAGTCCCGCTGCGCCTGGATCAGGGCGGCCGGCAGGCGCTCGGCCCGCACTCCGTCGTAGTAGGCGAGCGAGGAGGAGAACGCCGGGGTCGGCACCCCGTTCAGCGCGGCCTGGGAGACGACGCGGCGCCAGGCGGCGACCCCGTCGCCGACCGCACCGGTGAAGTACGGGTCCGCGAGCAGCAGCGGCAGGTTCGCGTCGCGCTCGTACGCCTCGGTGATCCGGTTGAGGAACCGGGCCCGGATGATGCACCCACCTCGCCAGATGCGCGCCATGGCGCCGCGGTCGATGTCCCAGCCGAACTCGGCGCTCGCCGCGGCGATCTGGTCGAAGCCCTGGCTGTACGCGACGACCTTCGAGGCGTACAGCGCGAGGCGGACGTCCTCGATGAAGGCCGCGCGGTTCGCGTCGGTGATCGCCCACTCGCCGGCGTTCGCGGGCAGCACGCCGACCGCGGCCGAGCGCTGCGGGGCCGAGCCGGAGAGCGCACGGGCGAACGTCGCCTCCGCGATGCCGGTGATCGGCACGCCGAGGTCCAGCGCGTTCTGCACCGTCCAGCGTCCGGTGCCCTTCTGCTCCGCCTGGTCGAGCACGACGTCGACGAACGCCTTGCCGGTGCCGGAGTCCACGTGCGCGAGGACGTCCGCGGAGATCTCGATCAGGAACGACTCGAGGTCGCCCTTGTTCCACTCGGCGAAGATCTCGCTGATCTCGGCGGCGGAAGCACCCAGCCCCTGGCGCAGCAGGTCGTACGCCTCGGCGATGAGCTGCATGTCGGCGTACTCGATACCGTTGTGCACCATCTTCACGAAGTGGCCGGCACCGTTCGGGCCCACGTACGTGCAGCACGGGACGCCGTCGACCTTGGCCGAGATCTTCTCCAGGATCGGGCCGAGGACCTCGTACGACTCGGCCGAACCGCCCGGCATGATGCTCGGGCCGTTCAGCGCGCCCTCCTCGCCGCCCGAGACGCCCGTGCCGACGAAGTGCAGGCCGTGGGACTTGAGCTCGGCCTCGCGGCGGATCGTGTCCGGGAAGTGCGCGTTGCCGGCGTCGATGACGATGTCACCGTGCTCGAGCAGCGGGATCAGCTCGGCGATCACGGCATCCGTCGGTCCGCCGGCCTTGACCATGATGACGACCTTGCGCGGCCGCTCGAGCGAGGCGACGAAGTCCGCCATCGACTCCGAGGGCACGAACGTGCCGTCGTCGCCGTGGTCGGCCACGAGCGAGGCGGTCTTGGCATACGAGCGGTTGTGCACCGCCACGGTGTAGCCGCGCCGGGCGAAGTTTCGGGCCAGGTTCCGGCCCATCACGGCCAGGCCGGTGACACCGATCTGCGCGGTTGCGGACATGCGTGGGGCTCCTTCGTCGCGGGATCTTCGTCCGGTCAGCCTATCCGCGACACGCCGCAGGCTCTGGCGCGGGTGCATTGCTGCGGCTGCGACTCGCGCGCGCCTACGCTCGCACGCGTGACCACCACCGGCTCGGGGGAGGCTCCCGCGGAGTTCCTGCGGGCGCTGCGCACGCTGCGCGCGACCCGGCTGCGCTCGGAGGTGCACCTCGAGGAGATCCCCGGCCCGGGCCGGATCGCGCCGTTCAGCGTCGCTCTCACCGCCGAGGTCCGCGCTGCGCGCTCGGCCGAGGAGCTGGCGACGGGCCGGTTCGTCGTCCTGCACGACCCCGCGGGCCAGGAGGCCTGGGACGGGGTGTTCCGGCTCGTCACCCTGGTGCGCGCGACGCTCGAGCCCGAGCTGGGCGCGGACGAGATGCTCGCCGCCGTCGCGTGGACCTGGTTCAACGACGCCCTGACCGACAACGGCGTCGTCCCGCATGCGACGGGCGGCACCGTCACGCGGGTGCTCTCGCAGAGCTTCGGCGCCCTGGCGGACCGGCCACCGGAGGTCGAGGTGGAGATCCGCGCGTCCTGGACGGCGCCCGACGGCGATCTGGGCCCGCACCTGCGCGCCTGGGCCGTGCTGCTCTGCCAGGCCGCCGGGCTGCCCCCGCTGCCGACCGGCGTGAGTGCCATCAGCCCGCTGCGCTGAAGGCTTCGAATACAGAGTCAAGGCACCAATATTCTCAAGTTCGTCAGGTCCGGGGCCGATATGACGGGTGTAGCCATCCCCCGTTCGAGTTTCGGAGAGCCGAAGTGACCATCGAATCCCTCCGCGCCGCTCCAACCCTGCAACGCACCGCGGCGCCGATCAACCCCGTTCGCCGCACCGCACCCGCGGGCAACATGTGCATCGTCGTGAACGAGCTCGGCGAGGGCGAGGGCACAGCCCTCGTGCGCAACCTCGGCCGCCGCGGCACGACACGCGTGGTGCTGCTCGCCCGGCGTGCCGCCCGGCGTGAGCTCGTCCAGCTGCTCGGTGGCGGTCTGCGCGGAGCGGTCGTCGCCGACCCGCGCCGCATGCAGATCATGGCCGGCGGCTCACGCCCGATGCCGGCCCCCGAACCCGCACCGGTCCTGAACCTCGCGCCCGCCCCCCAGTTCACCCAGCTCACCGCGCGCGAGCTCGGCGTGCTCAAGCTCGTCGCGGACGGCCGCAGCAACCGCCAGATCGGCGACGACCTCGGGCTGTCCGCGCTCACGGTGAAGAGCCACCTGGCTCGGATCTCGCGCAAGCTCGGCACCGGTGACAGGGCCGAGCTGGTGGCCACCGTCATCCGCGGCGGCCTGCTTCCCTGACCCGCGGTCGGCTCGCGGAGTGCGCCTCGTGGCGAGCGCTGTCCCGCCCGGGACGTGCGACGACATATTCTTGTCGGCATGTACCTCGAGCCGTCCGCCGACCCGGTCGGGACCCTCGACGAGACCGACAGCGTGAACACCGCGCCCGACGCCACCGCCGACGACGCCCCTGCCACGTCCATCGCCGACGACGTCGAGGCCCCCGTCGCCCCCGTCGTCGTCCCCCTCACCGAGCCCGCCGACGGCATCCCGCCGGTCATCGAGACCCCCGAGGCCCTGGCCGAGGTCGTGGCGGCCTTCGCGGCCGGCACCGGCCCGGTCGCCGTCGACGCGGAGCGCGCGTCCGGCTACCGGTACGGCCAGGCCACCTACCTCGTCCAGCTGCGCCGCGAAGGCGCCGGGACAGCCCTGATCGACCCCATCGCGCTGCCCGACCTGTCCAGCCTGTCCGACGCCCTCATCGGCGTCGAGTGGGTCCTGCACGCGTCCTCCCAGGACCTGCCGGGCCTCGCCGAGCAGGGCCTGCGCCCGAGCCGGGTCTTCGACACCGAGGTGGGCGCGCGGCTGGTCGGCCTGGAACGCGTCGGGCTCGCAGCCGTGGTCGCCGAGCTGCTCGGCCTGGGGCTCGCCAAGGAGCACTCGGCGGTCGACTGGTCGACGCGCCCGCTGCCCGAGGACTGGCTGCGCTACGCGGCGCTCGACGTCGAGGTGCTCGTCGAGCTGCGCGCCGTGATGGCCGACCGCCTCGCCGACGCGGGCAAGGCCGAGTGGGCCGCCCAGGAGTTCGAGGCCGTCCGCACCGCTCCCCTGCCGCCACCGCGCGTCGACCCGTGGCGCCGGGTCTCGGGGCTGCACGTCGTGCGCGACGCGCGACGGCTCGCCGTCGTGCGCGAGCTGTGGAACACCCGGGACGAGAACGCCCGCAAGCGCGACATCGCGCCGGGCCGCGTGCTGCCGGACTATGCGATCGTCGCGGCGGCCCAGGCGCTGCCCCGCTCGGTCGACCAGCTCACCGCGCTGCCCGCGTTCTCCGGCAAGGGCGCCCGGCGCCGGGCCACGCTGTGGCAGGCGGCGATCGAACGCGGGCTCGCCGAACCGGACACGGACCTGCCGTCCGTGCGCGGTCCCCGCACAGACGCCCCGCCACCGCCGCGCGCCTGGCCGGACCGCGACCCCGCGGCCGCCGCGCGCCTCGCCGCGGCCCGTGAGGTGGTGGGCTCGCTGTCCGCGGTGCACCAGATCCCGGTCGCGAACCTGCTCCAGCCGGACCTGCTGCGCCGCCTGTGCTGGACCCCGCCGGCGATCCTGGACGTCGAGTCGATCTCGCAGGTCCTCGCGGCCGGGGGTGCGCGGGCGTGGCAGATCGAGCTGGTCGCCCCGCGGCTCGCGGAGGCGTTTGTTACTCGAGAGTAACTTGGCCCGTGAATGCCTGGCGAAGGGCGCCGACGCCGGGTAGCGTCGGGCCCTCCACGGACACCGCCGTCCCTGCCAGGAGGTCCGATGCCCAGCGCATCTGCGCGTTCCGCCGTCCGCCGCGTCGTCTTCGTCGAGGGGGTCCGCACCCCGTTCGGCCGGGCTCGTCCCGACGGCCTGTACGCCCACACGCGCGCCGACGACCTCGCCGTCAAGACGCTGCGCGAGCTGCTGCGGCGCCACCCCGAGCTGCCGCCGGAACGGATCGACGAGGTCGCGATCGCGGCCACCTCGCAGAGCGGTGACCAGGGCCTGACCCTGGGCCGGACCGTCGGGGTGCTCGCGGGCCTGCCCGCCTCGGTGCCCGGGTACGCGATCGACCGGATGTGCGCGGGCGCGATGACCGCGGTCACCACGACGGCGGCGGGCATCGGCGTCGGAGCGCAGGACGTCACCCTGGCCGGCGGCGTCGAGCACATGGGTCGCCACCCGATCGGCGCCGACGCCGACCCGAACCCGCGCTTCGCCGCCGAGCGCCTCGTGAGCGCCGACGCCCTCAACATGGGCAGCACGGCGGAGAACCTGCACGACCGCTTCGGTGCGCTCACCCGCGACCGCGCCGACGCGTACGGCGTGGCCAGCCAGGCGAAGTACGCCGCCGCTCTCGCGGCGGGCCAGATCGAGCCCGATCTCGTGCCCGTCGCGCTGCGCGACCCCGACCGCGGCTGGGGCCTGGCCACCGCCGACGAGCCGCCCCGCCCCGGCACCACGCTCGAGTCGATCCGCGGCCTCGCGACCCCGTTCCGCCCGGGCGGGCGGGTCACGGCCGCCACCTCGGCCCCGTTGACCGACGGCGCGGCAAGCTGCCTGCTCGCCGCGGAGGACACCGCTGCCGAGCTCGGCCTCGGGGCGCGCATGCGGATGGTGTCCTTCGCGTACGCCGGCGTCGCGCCCGAGGTGATGGGCCTTGGGCCGGTGCCCGCGACCCACCGGGCGCTCGAGCGCGCCGGGCTGACCATGGCAGACCTGGGGCTGCTGGAGATCAACGAGGCGTTCGCGGTGCAGGTGCTCGCGTTCCTCGACGCGTTCGGGATCGAGGACGACGACCCGCGGGTGAACCCGTACGGCGGGGCGATCGCCGTCGGGCACCCGCTCGCGAGCTCGGGGGTGCGCCTGATGACCCAGCTCGCGCGGCAGTTCGCCGAGCACCCGGAGGTCCGCTACGGCCTCACCACGATGTGCGTCGGCCTGGGCCAGGGCGGCACCGTGATCTGGGAGAACCCGCAGCACGACGACTACGACGGGGTGCGCTGATGCTCGAGACCACGACCACGACCACGACCACTACCACGCCGGCCGACGGCGAGCCGGTCGCCGCGCCTGTCGAGCGCGTCACCCACTCCCCCGTGCGCGACGTCACGCTGCCGGGCGGGGCGGGCATCCTCGCGCTCGTCACCGTGGACAACGGGCTGGACCACACCAAACCCACGACGCTCGGCCCGCGTGGGCTCACCGAGCTGCGGACTGTGCTGCTGGCCCAGCAGCAGCGGGCCGAGGATGGGGAGATCGTCGCGGTCGGGGTGACCGGCAAGCCGTACTTCCTCGCCGCGGGCGCCGACCTGCGGGCCGCCGCGGTGATCGCCGACGCGGCGGACGCGCGCGCGCTGGCCGAGCTTGGGCACGCCGCGTTCCGGCTGCTCGGCGAGATGTCCGTGCCGACCTTCGCGTACATCAACGGGATGGCGCTCGGCGGCGGGCTCGAGCTCGCGCTGAACTGCACGTACCGCACGGTGGCGGGCGACGTCACCGCGCTCGGCCTGCCCGAGACCTTCCTGGGCCTGGCGCCCGGCTGGGGCGGCTGCTACCTGCTGCCGCAGCTGATCGGGGTGCGCCGCGCGCTGGAGCTGATCCTGACCCGACCGCTCGCCAACAACCGGATGACCGACGCCGCCGGTGCGCTCGAGCTCGGCATCGCCGACGCGCTGCTGCACCCCGCGGACTTCCTCGAGCGGTCCATCGCGTGGACCGCGGACGTGCTCGCGGGCCGGGTCCGGGTGACCCGGGCCGAGCCCGAGGGGGCGGCGGAGTGGGACGCCGTGATCGCCGGGGCGCGGGCACAGCTCGACCGGCGCCTGCACGGCGCCCGTCTGGCGCCGTACCGCGCGCTCGACCTCGTCGCTGCCGCCCGCACCTCCGACCGGGAGACCGCCTTCGCGGCCGAGGACGACGCGCTCACCGAGCTGATGATGTCAGACGAGCTGCGGGCGGGCCTGTACGCGTTCGACCTGACCTCGCGCAGGGCCCGCAAGCCCGCGGGCGCCCCGCCGGAGGGCCTCGCCCGGCCGGTGCGCAGCGTCGGCATCGTCGGCGCGGGCCTGATGGCCGGCCAGCTCGCGGTGCTCATCGCGCGGCGGCTGCGCGTCCCGGTGCTGATGCGCGACCTCGACGACGAACGGGTGGCCGCGGGGCTCGCGGGCATCGACGCGCAGGTCGGATCGCTCGCGGCGAAGGGGCGGGTGAGCCCCGACGAGGCCAACCGGATCCGCGCGTCGATCACCGTGCGCACCGAGCTGGCGACGCTGGCCGGCGCGGACCTCGTGATCGAGGCCGTGACCGAGGTGCTCGCCCTCAAGCAGCGGGTGTTCGCCGAGCTCGAGGACGTGATCGCCCCGGACGCGATCCTGTGCACCAACACCTCGGCGCTGTCCGTGACCGAGATGTCGCAGCACCTGCGCCACCCGGAACGGGTCGTCGGGCTGCACTTCTTCAACCCGGTCGCGCAGATGCCGCTGGTCGAGGTCGTCCGGACACCCGACTCGACCGAGGAGGCGGTCGCGACCGCGTTCGCGATCGCGAAGAAGCTGCACAAGACCGCCGTCGGCACCCGAGACCGCCCGGGGTTCGTCGTGAACCGGCTGCTGCTCCGGCTGCTCGCGGAGGTCGCCGCGGCGGTCGAGGGCGGCACTCCGGTTGCGGTGGCCGACACCGCGCTGCGCCCGCTCGGGCTCCCGATGGGCCCGTT
The DNA here is from genome assembly GCF_036565025.1 of Pengzhenrongella sp. Classification (NCBI taxonomy): domain Bacteria; kingdom Bacillati; phylum Actinomycetota; class Actinomycetes; order Micrococcales; genus Pengzhenrongella; species Pengzhenrongella sp. Next base: position 9,639 of record NZ_DATCNW010000334.1, on the reverse strand, counting down.
CGCGCTGCTCCAGCTCGTCGGGCTGCCGGTCGCTCTGCACGTGCTGGCCGAGCTGCACGAGGGTCTCGGCGAGCGGTACCCGCTGTCGCCGGGTCTCGAGCGGCTCGCGCGCGAGGGGCGCCGGGTCGTCGGCGTCCCCGACGGTCATGGCGCCGAGCACGCCGTCGACCCGGGAATCCAGGACGTCTTCGGGGAGCCCGGCGGCCCGAGCGCGCTCGACGGGCCGGGCGTGCTGAACGCCGTGCTGGTCGGACTCACCGAGGAGATCGGCCTGATGCTCGACGAGGCCGTGGTCGGCGCGCCGGACCAGCTCGACCTGTGCATGATCCTCGGTGCCGGCTGGCCCCTGCACCTGGGCGGCATCACCCCCTACCTCGACCGCACCGGCCTCAGCGAGCGAATCCTGTCCCGCCGCCTCCACCCCGACGGCGTCGCGAACGTGCCCACCCGCCGGCCGACCCCCTGAGAACCCCAAAAGAACCCGGATGCCTCCTGCGGAGGGCGCGATCTCGGCCATCCTCGGCCGACACGTTCTGACAGCCGGGCGCGAATCGCGGCGGGGAGACGAGTTCGATGCGCGAGTGCGCAGAATCTGCTGCCAAAATCGCCGATCAAGCAGCAGATTCTGCGCACTCGCGTGAGGTCTGGCGGCTTCGGGGGGATCCGTCTGTGCGGAGCGGGTCCTGTTCCGCCGCCTGCACCTCGACGTCCAAGTCAGAAGGTGGTGAGGCCCTTGGCGCGGAACTGGTCGCGGACGCGGGCGACCACGTCCGGGGTGGGGGGCTCGGTGTCCGTCAGCTCGTACTTCATGCCGAGGGTCTCCCACTTGTCGCGGCCCATGTTGTGGAAGGGGAGGACCTCGACGCGGCTCACCGTGGGCAGGGTCGCGACGTACTCGGCGACGGCCTCGACGTTCTCGACGGCGTCGGTCAGGCCGGGCACCAGGACGAACCGCACCCAGATCTCCTTGCCCTTCGCGGCCAGCCGGCGGCCGAAGTCCAGCGTGGGCTGCAGCTCGCGGCCGGTGGTGCGCTTGTAGGTCTCCTCGTTGCCGCTCTTGACGTCAAGCAGCACGAGATCGATGTCATCGAGCATCGCGTCGGTGCAGGCCGCGCCGAGGTACCCCGAGGTGTCGATCGCGGTGTGGATCCCGAGCTCCTTCGCGCCGTGCAACAGCCGCGCGACGAACGCCGGCTGCATCAGGGGCTCGCCGCCGGAGATCGTGATCCCCCCGCCGCTCACCTCGAAGATCTTGCGGTAGCGCTTGATCCGGGTCAACAGCTCGTCGGCCGTGACGGCCTCACCGCGGCGCATCTCCCAGGTGTCGGGGTTGTGGCAGTACAGGCACTGCAGCGGGCAGCCCGCCAGGAACGCCGTCAGGCGGACCCCGGGGCCGTCGACCGCCGTCACGAGCTCCCAGGAGTGCAGCGAGCCGAGCTCGCCGGCCCGCATCTGCTTGAACTTCTCGGACCGGTCAGCCTCGCTCAGCTCGAGCCCGGCGGTGCCGGCCGAGGAGCGGTGGTGGGAGCCGCCGACGAGCGGCAGGCCCAAGTCGATGACGGGTGCGCCGATCTGGTCCTCGCCTCGCTGCTGCGCTGTGGCGATCATGGTCGCTCCCTTCGTCCGAGGTCGTGCCGCTGGCTGGTTGGCGGGGAAAGAGCGCGGGCCCGACGACGCGTGTGCGCGCGACGTCGGGCCCGCACCTGTGCTCCAATGCTTAGAGCGCGCCGTGGAACGTGCGCGACAGCACGTCGAGCTGCTGGTCGCGGGTGAGCCGCACGAAGTTCACCGCGTACCCGGAGACCCGGATGGTGAGCTGCGGGTAGTTCTCCGGGTGCTCCATGGCGTCCTCAAGCGTCTCGCGGTTGAGCACGTTGATGTTGAGGTGGAATCCGCTGGAGACGTTGTAGCCGTCGAGGAGGCCGATCAGGTTCGAGATCTGCTCCTCCTTGTTGCGGCCGAGGCCCGAGGGGATGACGGTCGAGGTCAGCGAGATCCCGTCCATCGACTCGGCGTACGACAGCTTGGCAACGCTGAGCGCGCTGGCGAGCATGCCGTGGGTGTCGCGCCCGTTCATCGGGTTGGCGCCGGGTGCGAACGGCTCGCCCTTGCGGCGGCCGTCGGGCGTGTTGCCGGTGACCTTGCCGTAGACGACGTTCGACGTGATGGTCAGCACCGACTGGGTGTGCACCGCGTCGCGGTACGTCTTCTGCCGGCGGATCTTGGCCATGAAGGTCGCGACCATGTCCATCGCGATCGAGTCGGCACGGTCGTCGTCGTTCCCGTACGTCGGGAAGTCGCCCTCGATCGTGTAGTCGATGACGAGACCCGTCTCGTCACGGACCGGGCGGACCGTGGCGAACTTGATGGCAGACAGGGCGTCGGTCACCACGCTCAGGCCGGCGATGCCGCACGCCATCGTCCGCAGGATCTCCTTGTCGTGCAAGGCCATCTCGAGGCGCTCGTAGGCGTACTTGTCGTGCATGTAGTGCACGCAGTTGAGCGCGTCGATGTACGTCTCGGCGAGCCAGTCCAGCAGCACGTCGAACTTGGCCATCACGTCGTCGTAGTCGAGCACGTCGCCCGTGACGGGCACGGTCACCGGGGCGACCTGCTTGCCCGAGATCTCGTCGCGCCCACCGTTGATCGCGTAGAGCATCGACTTGGCGAGGTTGATCCGAGCGCCGAAGAACTGCATCTGCTTGCCGGTGCGCATCGCGGAGACGCAGCAGGCGATCGAGGCGTCATCCCCCATGAGCGGGCGGATGAGGCCGTCGGACTCGTACTGGATCGCCGAGGTGTCGATCGACACCTGGGTGCAGAAGCGCTTGAACCCGTCGGGCAGGCGGCTGCTCCACAGGACCGTGAGGTTCGGCTCGGGAGCCGGGCCCAGGTTGTAGAGGGTGTTCAGGAAGCGGAAGGAGTTCTTCGTGACGAGCGGGCGCCCGTCCTCGCCGATCCCACCGATCGCCTCGGTGACCCAGACCGGGTCGCCCGCGAAGATCTCGTCGTACTCGGTGGTGCGCAGGAAGCGCACGATCCGCAGCTTCATGACCAGGTCGTCGACCAGCTCCTGAGCGGCGGACTCGGTGAGCACGCCGGCCTCGATGTCGCGCTGGAGGTAGACGTCGAGGAAGGTCGAGGTGCGACCCAGCGACATCGCAGCGCCGTTCTGGTCCTTCACCGCACCGAGGTAGGCGAAGTACAGCCACTGGATGGCCTCGCGGCCGGTGGAGGCCGGTCCGGAGATGTCGTAGCCGTACGACAGCGCCATCTTCTTGAGGTCGCCCAGGGCCCGGATCTGCTCCGAGTTCTCCTCGCGGTCCCGGATGATGTCCTCGCTCGAACGCTCCATGTCGAGCTCGTGGCGGTCCAGCTTCTTCGCGGCGATCAGGGCGTCGACGCCGTAGAGGGCGACGCGGCGGTAGTCACCGATGATCCGGCCGCGGCCGTAGGCGTCGGGCAGGCCGGTGATGATGTGCGAGCTGCGAGCCGCCCGGACGTTGGGCGGGTAGACGTCGAACACGCCCGCGTTGTGCGTCTTGCGGTACTCGGTGAAGATCTTCGCAAGCTCGGGGTCGACGTCGTAGCCGTAGGTCTTGAGGGACTTCTCGACCATCTTCCAGCCGCCGTACGGCATGATCGCGCGCTTGAGCGGCGCATCCGTCTGCAGCCCGACGATCAGCTCATTGGCCTGGTCGATGTAGCCCGGCGCGAACGCGGTGATGCTCGACGGCGTCGTCGCGTCGACGTCGTAGACGCCCTTCTCGCGCTCGACCGGGAACATCGCGCTGAGCTTCGCCCAGATCGCGGTCGAACGCGCCGTGGGGCCGGCGAGGAAGCTGGCGTCACCCACATACGGGGTGTAGTTGCGCTGGATGAAGTCCCGGACGTCGATGCCGTCGTTCCACGGCCCGGCGACGAACCCGTGCCAGGGCTCCGGGGTGCCGTCTGCGGTGGCGTGGTTCGGGACTGCGGTAGTGGTCATCAGGTATAGCTCCCTCGGGTTTGAGTCCTAATGCTTCGACGCTATGAGGCGAGTCATGGGATGACATGGGACCAAGGGCCTCTTTGGTCCTGGGCGAACCCATGAATCGACTGCGACGCTCGTCACTCCCGGGGCGCTCGCAAGCGAGACGGAGAGGCACCGATGGTACGGGTCGGACCTGCGCGGCGGGCGGCGGGCGGCGCGCGGCCGCGATCGCACGCAACCCGCGGAGTATCGTGCGAGAACATGCGGCGGCTCGAGCATGACCCCATCTACCTCGACCACAACGCGACCACCCCGGTCGACCCACGCGTGCTCGAAACGATGCTCCCCTACCTGCAGGCTGGATTCGGCAACCCCTCGAGCGAGCATGCATACGCGGCGGCGCCGCAGCTCGCCGTCGGGCACGCCAGGTCCCAGGTCGCCCGGCTCGTCGGCGCTGCGCCCGCGGAGATCGTCTTCCTGGGCAGCGGCTCCGAGGCCGACGCGACCGCGATCCGAGGGGTGGTCACCGGAGCGCTCCGCGCGGGCGTCCGACGGCCGCACATCATGACCCAGCAGACCGAACACCCAGCCGTGCTGGCCGCCTTCGAGTATGCAGAGCAGTTCCACGGTGCTGAGCTGACGATCCTCCCGGTGGACCGGGACGGTCTCCTCAAGCCGCAGGGGCTGCGTTCCGCGATCCGTCCGACGACGGTCCTCGTGTCGGTGATGCACGCCAACAACGAGACCGGCGTCATCCAGTCGATCCGCGAGCTGGCCGCCGTCGCGCACGAGCACGGCGCGCTCTTCCACACGGATGCGGCGCAGACCGCGGGGAAGATCCCGCTCGACGTGAAGGACCTCGGGGTGGACCTGCTCAGCCTCGTCGGGCACAAGATGTACGCGCCCAAGGGGATCGCGGCCCTGTACGTCCGCGCCGGCACGCGGCTGGAACCCCTCATCGGCGGGGGCGGTCAGGAACGAGGTCTGCGGGCGGGGACCGAGAACGTCCCGTACATCGTCGCGCTCGGTGCAGCCGCGGCGATCGCGGCGGACGACCTCGCCGCCGGAGCGAGTGACCGGCTCGCCGAGCTGCGGGACGACCTCGAACGGGAGCTCATGATGCACCTTCCAGGCCGCGTCCACCGCAACGGGCATCGGGACCGTCGGCTGCCGCAGACGCTCAACATCAGCATCGACGGCGCGGCCGGTCACGCGATCCTCGCGGCCTGCACGCAGGTCGCGGCGTCCACCGGCTCGGCCTGCCACTCCGGGTTGCACTCGCCGTCGCCCGTCCTGCTGGCGATGGGCCTGCCGCCCGAACGCGGGCTGTCCGCGCTCCGGCTGACCCTCGGGCGCTGGACGACCGGGGCCGACGTCGGGCAGGCAGCAGCGGCGCTGGTCCGCGCGGTCCATGCCGTGACGGCAGTCCCTCAGGAGGTGCCATGACGGGAGCCGCCATCGATGCGCTCCTCGAAGCCGCTCGGCAGGGTCTCGATCGGGTGCAGCCGGCCGATCTGGCGGCCGAGATCGCCACCGGCGCGCTCGTCGTGGACACCCGCCCGGTCGAGCAGCGCCAACGGGACGGCGACCTGCCCGGGGCGATCGTCATCGACCGGAACGTCCTCGAGTGGCGGCTCGACCCGACCTGTCCGGACCATGCGCCCGAGATGACCGATCCCGATCGCCGCGTCATCGTCGTCTGCAACCAGGGCTTCAGCTCGAGCCTGGCCGCGGCGACGCTGCGCCGGCTCGGACTTCGTCGGGCGACCGACCTCAGCGGCGGGTTCGAGGCCTGGGCCCGCTACGCGGCCGAACCGGACCCGGGTCCTCGGTCGCCCTAGTCCGACGCGCCCTCGGACGCGTCCAGGGCGGTCAGGACGTCGCGCGTGATGTCCTCGGGGCGTAGCCGCAGGTCCTCGACGATCTGGTCGCGGCTCGCGTGCCCGAGGAACCCGAGCGGGATCCCGATCGGCTGGATGGCGGTGCGAACCCGAGCCTCGCCGGCACACTGCGCGAGCATCGCACCGATCCCCCCGGTGACCAGACCGTCCTCGATCGTCACCACGTGGTCGTGCTCACCGGCGAGCTTGACCAGCGCAGCGGGCACCGGCAGGACCCAGCGCGGGTCCACCACCGTGGCGCGCAGACCATGCGCGACGAGCAGCTCGGCCACCGCGAGCGCCGTCGGGACCATCGCCCCGATGCCGACGACGAGGACCTCCCGGCCGGAGCCTTCGGTGTGCCGGGCCAGCACGTCGACGCCGTCGATCGTGTCGAGGGCCGGGATCGGGTCGACCAGCGCGCCCTTGGCGTACCGCACCACGCTCGGCCCGTCGTCGATGTCCACCGCTGCGCGCAGCGCCGCCCGCAGGGTCGGCTCGTCCCGGGGTGCCGCGAGGCGCACGCCGGGCACGACGGAGAGCATCGCCATGTCCCACATCCCGTTGTGGCTCGCGCCGTCGCTGCCGGTGATCCCCGCCCGATCCAGCACGAACGTGACGCCCGCGTGGTGCAGCGCGACGTCCATGATCAGCTGGTCGAATGCCCGGTTGAGGAATGTCGCGTAGACCGCGACCACCGGGTGCAGCCCGGCGAAGGCCATCCCTGCGGCCGACGTCGCCGCGTGCTGCTCGGCGATACCGACGTCGAACGTGCGGCGCGGGAACTCGGCCGCGAACGGCGCGAGGCCCACCGGCGCGAGCATCGCGGCCGTGATCGCCACGACGTCGGGCCGGCGCCGGCCGATCTGCACCATCTCGTCGGCGAACACCTTCGTCCAGCCGAACCGGGACGGCGCGATCGGCAGCCCCGTCTCGGGATGGATCTGCCCGACGGCGTGGAACCGGTCCAGCACGTCCTGCTCGGCGGGGCTGTACCCGCGACCCTTCTCCGTGATCACGTGCACGATCACGGGACCGCCGAAGGCCTTGGCCCGCGCGAGGGCGTGCTCGACGGCGACGGCGTCGTGCCCGTCGACCGGTCCTACGTACTTCAGGCCCAGGTCCTCGAACATGCCCTGCGGCGCGACGACGTCCTTGATGCCCTTCTTCAGGCCGTGCAACGCGTCGTACGCGAATCGGCCCGGAACCCCCGACCGGCGCAACGTGTTCTTGCCCCAGGACAGCACGTTCTCGTAGCCGCGGGTCGTGCGCAGCGTGTCGAGGTGGTGCGCGAGGCCGCCGATGGTGGGCGCATACGACCGGCCGTTGTCGTTGACCACGATCACCAGGCCGCGGTCCTGTCCCCCGGCGATGTTGTTCAGGGCCTCCCAGGCCATGCCTCCGGTCAGGGCCCCGTCGCCGATCACGGCGACCACGTGCCGGTGCTTCTCGCCGCGGACCTGGTTGGCCTTGGCGATGCCGTCCGCCCAGCTCAGCGCCGTCGACGCGTGCGAGTTCTCCACGATGTCGTGCGCGGACTCGGCCCGGCTCGGGTAGCCCGACAGTCCCCCGCGCTTGCGCAGGTCGGAGAAGTCCTTGCGGCCGGTGAGCAGCTTGTGCACGTACGCCTGGTGGCCGGTGTCGAACACCATCGAGTCGCGCGGCGAGTCGAAGACCCGGTGCATCGCGAGGGTGAGCTCCACGACGCCGAGGTTCGGGCCGAGGTGCCCGCCCGTGCGCGAGACGGACTGCACGAGGAAGTCGCGGATCTCGGCGGCGAGCTCCTCGACCTGTCGGGGCGTGAGTCGCTTGACGTCAGCCGGCGACTCGATACGGTCGAGCAGGCCCATCGGTGACTTCTCCCTCGAGTGGCGGCGTCGTCGCGGGGTGTGGACGCCAAAGAACGGCGGCTCCACTGTAGTTTGTGCGGCGCAATCCGCGCGGATCGCACTGCTCAGACGACGGATATGACCCTGGGCCCGACCGTAAACTGACCGGCATGCAGTTCCTCCCCGGACATGTGGCCTCGTGCGACCTCACCTACGGCGACGTCTTCCTGGTGCCGTCCGCCAGCGAGGTCGCCTCGCGCTTCGACGTGGACCTCGCCACGTCCGACGGTACCGGCACCACGATCCCGGTCGTGGTCGCCAACATGACGGCCGTCTCCGGGCGACGGATGGCCGAGACGGTGGCGCGCCGCGGCGCGATCGCCGTCATCCCGCAGGACGTCCCGACCGACGTCGTCGCGGACGTCATCGCGAGCGTGAAGGCGCGGCACACCGTGATCGAGAGCGCCGTGGTGGTCTCCCCTAGCGACACCGTGCACACCGCGCTGACCCTCATCGGCAAGCGCTCGCACGGCGCGGTCGTGGTGGTCGTGGACGGGCGTCCGGTCGGGGTGGTCAGCGAGGCGGACTGCCAGGGCGTCGACCAGTTCACCCAGATCTCTCAGGTGATGACCGCGCACCCGACGGTCGTCGAGGAGGAGGTGTTCGCGCGCGGGGGCCTCGAGGCTGCGTTCGAGACGCTGCACAGCTCGCGCCGGAAGTTCTCGCCGGTGGTCTCCGGCGGCAAGCTGGTCGGCGTGCTCACCCAGATCGGCGCACTGCGCTCGTCGATCTACACCCCCGCCGTCGACGGCGACGGCCGGCTGCGGGTCGCGGCCGCCGTCGGGATCAACGGGGACGTGGCGGGGCGGGCCCGCGAACTCATCGCCGCCGGCGTCGACGTGCTCGTCGTGGACACCGCGCACGGACACCAGCGCAAGATGCTCGACTCGCTCGCCGCCGTGCGGGCCCTCGCGCCGGGCATCCCCATCGTCGCGGGCAACGTCGTCACGGCGCAGGGCACGCGCGACCTCATCGAGGCCGGCGCGGACATCGTCAAGGTCGGCGTCGGTCCCGGGGCGATGTGCACGACCCGGATGATGACCGCCGTCGGACGCCCGCAGTTCTCGGCCGTGCTGGAGTGCGCGGCGCAGGCCCGCCTGCTGGGCAAGCACGTCTGGGCCGACGGCGGGGTGCGCCACCCGCGCGACGTCGCCCTCGCGCTCGCCGCCGGCGCGTCCCAGGTGATGGTCGGCTCGTGGTTCGCGGGGACCCACGAGAGCCCGGGTGACCTGCACGAGGACGGCGACGGGCGGCTGTACAAGGAGAGCTTCGGGATGGCGTCGGCGCGGGCGGTCGCCGCGCGCAGCCGCGGTGGCTCGGCGTTCGATCGAGCCCGCAAGGGCCTGTACGAGGAGGGCATCTCGAGCTCGCGGATGTACCTCGACCCGGCCGGCCCCGGGGTCGAGGACCTGCTGGACCGGATCACGTCCGGCCTGCGGTCGGCGTGCACCTACGTGGGCGCCGCGACACTCGAGGAGTTCACCGCGCGCGCCGTCGTCGGCATCCAGTCGGCGGCGGGCTACGACGAGGGCCGACCGCTCCCCGACGGCTGGTAGGGACGGTGACCGGGAGCCTGCCGACGGACGGATCCGCCGGCGCCGCGCGGGCCCAGCTGGCTGCCCTCGCCGAGCGCGGGGTCTCCTGGGGCCGGTACACCGCTCGCGCTCGCCTCGACGCGGCGGCGGGCCGTCCCGCCGCGGTCCTCGTGCTGTTCGGGGTCCTCGACACGCTGCCGGCGCACCACCGCGGCCCGGCCGTCCCGGCGGACCTCGATGTGCTGCTGCTGGGACGTGCGACCACCCTGACCCACCATTCGGGGCAGGTGGCGTTCCCCGGTGGTCGGATCGACCCGGACGACGCCGGACCGGCGGCCGCCGCGGTCCGCGAGGCGGTCGAG
>NZ_DATCNW010000333.1:0-4833 GCF_036565025.1 Pengzhenrongella sp. | reverse complement strand
GACGTCCTATAGGACGTCAACGCTCGGACGTTAGCGCTTTGCGGGGTGCTAGGCGCCGGTGCCGCGGTCGCGGCGGCGCAGGTAGCGCTCGAACTCGCGCGCGATGGCCTCGCCGCTCGCTTCGGGGAGCTCGGCGGTGTCCTTGGCTTCCTCGAGCTGGCGGACGTACTCCGCGATCTCGGAGTCTTCCGACGCAAGCTCGTCGACGCCCTGCTGCCACGCGGCCGCCTCGTCCGTCAGGTCGCCGAGCGGCACCGGCTCCCCGAGCAGCTCCTCGATGCGGGTGAGCATCGCGAGGGTCGCCTTGGGCGAGGGGGCGTGCGCGACGTAGTGCGGCACGGCGGCCCACAGGGACAGCGACCGAAGCCCGCGCTTGGCGGCCTCGTGCTGCAGGATCCCCACGATGCCGGTGGGTCCCTCGTAGGTGTTCGGCTCGATGTCGAGGCCGTCCTGGACGTCCGGGTCCTCCGAGGTGGTCGTCACCGGGATCGGGCGGGTGTGCGGCACGTCCGCGAGCAGCGCGCCGAGCGTGATCACCGAGCGCACGCCCAGGTTCGCGGCGATGTCGAGCAGCTCTCCGCAGTAGCGCCGCCAGCGCATCGACGGCTCGATGCCGTGCACGAGAACCACGGTGCGCCCGGTGCGCGGGGTCGTCAGGACCGCGACGTGCGTGGTCGGCCAGGTGATCTCGCGCTTGCCGGTCGGGCCCTGCGCAACCGTCGGCCGGTTGACCTGGAAGTCGTGGTACTCCTCCGGGTCCAGCTCCTCGACCTCTTGCGCGCCCCAGACCTCATCCAGGTGCTCGAGGGTCTGGCTCGCCGCGGATCCGGCGTCGTTCCAGCCCTCGAAGGCCGCAAGCATCACGGGCTCGCGTTCCGGCAGGTCGGTCCCGGGCTCCAGATCGGTCATTGACCCAGCCTAGGGCGCGCACGGCAGGGGGACCCGCAGCCGCGCTAGGCACGCACCTGCGGGCGGGCCGAAGCCCGACCCACGCGCACACCTGCGCGCGGGTCGAATCCCGCACTAAGGGGCGATGCCCAGGGCGAGCTCGACGGCGCCCTCGGGGATCTCGGGCGGGGTGCCGCCGAACGCCGGGCAGATGTCCTGGTGGGCGCACCACGGGCACAGGGCGCTCTTGCGCGGCTTCCAGTCACCCGAGCGCGCGGTGGCCGCGATGCCGTCCCACACCGAGCGGATCTTGGCCTCGGCGGTGAGCAGCTCGGGCTCCTCCGGGGTGTGCCGCAGCACCCGCCCGTCGCCGAGGTACACCAGCTGGAGCATCCGCGGGATCTCGCCGCGCGAGCGCCACAGCACCAGGGCGTAGAACCGCATCTGGAACAGGGCCGAGCTCTCGTATCCCGGGCGCGGCGAGCGGCCGGTCTTGTAGTCGACGACCCGCATCGCGCCGTCGGGTGCGACATCGAGGCGGTCCACGATGCCCCGGAGCAGCGGGCCGCCGTCGAGCTGGGTCTCGACGAACAGCTCGCGCTCGCGCGGCTCGAGCCGGGTGGGGTCCTCGAGGGTGAAGTACGTGCCGACCAGGTCTCCGGCGCTCGCGAGCCAGGCCGCGACGTCGTCGTCGGAGGTGAACAGGTCCGCGTACTTCTGCTCGGCTGTACGCAGCCGCTCCCACTCCCCGGGCAGCAGCGCCCGGGCCGCGTCGGCGGTCCGGGCCCCGGCCGGGGCGTCGTAGAGCCGCTCCAGGACCGAGTGCACCAGGGTGCCGCGCGCCATCGCCTCGGTGGGCGGCTGCGGGAGCTTGTCGATCACCCGGAACCGGAACAGCAGGGGGCACTGCATGAAGTCGTTGGCCCGCGACGGCGACAGCCCCGGCCGCCGCCGCCCGGACTCGACGACGTCGGGACTGACGGCTTCGGAAACTTCATCAACCGGAGTGAGAGGCACCCCCAAACCGTAACCACCCCCACCCACACGCCAGCCACCACCCGCCCGAGCCCCGCCGAGAGCGGACCCCTCCCGCGCCCCTCTTCATGTGATGGCACCCAAACCGCCCGTAAACGGGCGGTTTCTCCGCTCTCGGCGGAGGGCATCCGAGGGCACAGAAAGCAGCCCTAGGCTGGCTGGGTGAATGCTCAGCGCACTGCCTCCCGTCCGGCCGGCGGGACGCCCGGCTGGGTGATCGGGCGCGCCGCCGGCGCGCCCGTGATCCTCGCCCCGTCCTGGCTCGTGGCCGCGGTCGTGCTCACGGCGCTCTTCGCGCCGACCGTGCGCCGCTTCGCCCCGGAGATCGGCAACGCGGCCACCTACCTGGTCGCGCTCAGCTTCGTGGTGCTGTTGTTCGTCTCGGTCTTCCTGCACGAGCTCGCGCACGGCTTCGTGGCCCGCGCCCGCGGGCTCGAGGTCCGCGAGTTCGCGATCACGCTGTGGGGTGGGCACACGGCCTTCGGCGGCGCGGCCGCCTCTCCCGGATCGAGCGCGCTGATCGCCGTCGTCGGGCCGTTGACGAACCTGGTCGTCGGCGGGGCGTGCTGGCTCGGGGCGCACGCGGCGCCGCACGGCGGCCTGCTCGGCGTCGTGCTGTACGCCGGTGCGTTCGCGAACGCGTTCGTCGCGATCTTCAACCTGGTCCCCGGCCTGCCGCTGGACGGCGGCCGGGTGCTCGAGGCCCTGGTCTGGCGGGTCTCGGGGGACCGCGCGCGGGGCACCGTCGTCGCCGGCTGGGTGGGCCGGGTCGTCGCCGTCGGGTTCGCGCTGTGGGCGTTCGGGCTGCCGATGGTCCGCGGCGAGCAGCCCGACCTGTTCACCATCGTGTGGGCCGCCCTGATCGGGGTCTTCCTGTGGAGCGGCGCGTCCCAGGCGATCAAGGGGGCCCAGGCCCAGCAGACGGTCGACCGGCTCACGATCGCCTCCGTCGCGCGACCCGCCGTCGGGGTCTCGTTCCAGGCGACCCTCGCGCAGGCCGAGGCGTTGGCGATCGCGGCCGGCTCGAACCAGGTGGTCCTTTTGGCGCCGGACGGGCGCCCCGCGGCCTACGTCGACCCCTCGGCGGCAGCGGAGGTGCCCGGGCCCGCACGCACGACGACGCCCGTGCAGGCGGTCGCGGTGCCGCTCCCGGTCGGGGCGGTCGTCGACGGCCGCCTCGCAGGGCCCGACCTGGTCCAAGCCATCGGGCAGGTGAGCAAGTTCGCGAACGCGATGGCCGTCGTGGTCGACGGGCAGGTCACCGGCCTCGTCTTCGCGACCGACGTGATCACCATCCTGCGCGAGCGATCCTGACGGCAGCGAGCCGCTCGTAGACTGGACCGTCGTGACCGACCTCGTGACCGACCAGCAGCCCGAAGCCCCGACGCCCGAGTCCCCGACGCCCGACGGGCCGGCGACGCACCCTGGCGCCGCGACCCGCGCCCCGGCCTCGACCGGCGCCGAGATGCGGCGTGGCCCGCTGCGTGAGGGCGACCGCGTCCAGCTCACCGATCCGCGGGGGAAGCTGCACACCATCACCCTCGCGGCGGGCACCCAGTTCCACACCCACCGCGGCTACTTCACGCACGACGACATCATCGGCCGGCCCGAGGGCTCGGTCGTGCGCAACACCGCGGGCATCGAGTACCTCGTGCTGCGCCCGTTGCTGAGCGACTACGTGCTCTCGATGCCGCGCGGCGCGGCGGTCGTCTATCCCAAGGACGCGGCCCAGATCGTCGCGATGGCGGACATCTACCCGGGCGCGCGCGTCGTGGAGGCCGGCGTCGGCTCGGGGGCCCTGACCATGTCGCTGCTGCGCGCGGTCGGCGACGGCGGCTCGCTGCACTCGATCGAGCGCCGCGAGGACTTCGCGGCGATCGCGCGCGGCAACGTCGAGCTCCAGTTCGGCGGCCCGCACCCCGCGTGGAAGCTCTCGATCGGCGACCTCTCCGACGTGCTCGGGACCATCGCCGAGCCCGGCTCGGTCGATCGCATCGTGCTCGACATGCTCGCGCCGTGGGAGAACCTGGAGGCGGTCGCGACCGCGCTCGCGCCCGGCGGGGTGCTGATCGTCTACGTCGCGACCACCACCCAGCTCTCCCGGGTCGCCGAGGACCTGCGCCTTGACGGCCGGTACACCGAGCCGGAGGCCTGGGAGTCCATGGTCCGCGGCTGGCACCTCGAGGGCCTCGCGGTCCGCCCCCAGCACCGCATGATCGGGCACACCGGATTCCTGCTGACCACCCGGCGGATGGCCGACGGCGTCGACGCGCCGGTCCGCCGCCGTCGTCCCGCCAAGGGCAACTACCCGGTCGACGCCGGCGGCGAGGCCGCCGAGGTCCGCGAATGGACTCCCGAGGAGCTCGGCGAGCGCCCGATCTCGGACAAGAAGGTCCGCCGCGTGCGACGCGACGTCGGCCAGGCGCCCACGAGCGATTGACATACGCGGATAGGGTCGATGATTAACGGATCGACCTCAAGAACTGCGGACACGAGGTCGATGTGAGAGATAACGAGCACAAGGACCGCCGACACGAAAGTGGGTCCACATGACCGAGTCATCCGGCTACTCCCAGAGCCGTGACCTGGAGCGGCAGCTCGCCGCCAGGGACGCCAAGATCGCGCGCCTGTCCGAGACGCTGATCGCCGCCCGTGAGCAGATCGTCGACCTCAAGTCGCAGCTCGACGACCTCGCCAAGCCGCCGGGCACCTACGCGATCTTCCTGGCCGCGCGCCCGGACGGAACCGTCGACATCATGTCGGCCGGCCGCAAGATGCACGTCGGCGCGAGCCCGGCGCTCGACCTGACGCACCTGCGCCCCGGCCAGGAGGTCATGCTCAACGAGGCGCTCACGGTCGTCGAGGTCGGCGGGTACGAGCCCGTCGGCGAGCTCGTCACGGTCAAGGAGC
>NZ_DATCNW010000332.1:0-1676 GCF_036565025.1 Pengzhenrongella sp. | reverse complement strand
GCACGGACGTCCCCGCGCTCACCGCGGGGCTGCTGGTGGCGCTGTCCACCCCGCTGGGCCCGCTCACCGGGGGCGCGGCCCTGCGGGACGTGTCGCCGTCGGACCGGCTCCCGGAGCTCGACTTCGAGCTGCCGCTCGCGGGTGGCGACGAGCCGCACGGCCGCCGGCTCCTGCTCGAGGACCTCGTTCCGCTGTGGCGCGAGCACTGCCCGACCGGGCCGCTCTCGTCGTACGCCGACGTGCTCGCCGGGCTCGCCCCCGCTCCGCTGCGCGGCTACCTCACGGGCAGCATCGACGCCGTGCTCCGGGTCGGCCCGCCGGACCGGCGCCGGTACGTCGTGGTGGACTACAAGACCAACCGGCTGGGCGGGTACGACGACGCCCTGACCGCGTGGCACTACCGGCCCGGCGCGCTCGAACGCGCGATGATCGACGCGCACTACCCGCTGCAGGCGCTGCTGTACGACGTCGCGTTGCACCGGTACCTGCGCTGGCGGCAGCCGGGCTACGACCCCGCGGTGCACCTCGGCGGGGCGCTGTACCTGTTCCTGCGCGGGATGAGCGGCCCCGACGTGACGTGCGACGACGGCTCGCGGCCCGGGGTCTTCGCCTGGCACGCACCGACCGGACTGGTCACCGGCCTGTCCGACCTGCTGGCGGGCACGCGATGACCGAGGCGTTCGAGGCGTCCATCGCGCTGCGGGCCGGCGGGCTGCTCCGGGACTTCAACCGGGCGGGGATCCTGTCCGCGGCGGACGTGCACGTCGCGCGGCGGCTCGGGGTGCTCGGCGGCGAGCAGGACGAGGCGGTGCTGCTGGCGGCCGCGCTCGCCGTGCGCTCGACCCGGCACGGGTCCGTGATGCTCGACCTCGCCACCGCGCACGCCACGACGAGCCCGGACGTGGACGAGGACCCTGTCCCGGGCGCCGACGTCGACGTGCCGCTCGCCTGGCCGACGGACTGGGTGGTGCGCGCCGCGGCGAGCGTGCTGGTCGGCGGACCGCTGGACGACCGGTCGCAGGGCGACCGGCCACTGCGGATGCTCGGGTCGCGCCTGTGGCTCGCACGGTACTGGGGCCAGGAGGAACAGGTCGCGCGCGAGCTGGTGGACCGGTGCGCCGCGCGCCCGAACGACCTCGACGCCGTCGTCCTCGGCGCGGGCCTGGACCGGCTGTTCGCGGCGGGCCTCGACGATGACCAGCGGACCGCGGCCGCGACCTGCGCGCTGACCCGGGTGAGCGTGCTCGCCGGCGGCCCGGGGACCGGCAAGACAACGACGGTCGCCCGATTGCTCGCCCTCCTGCGCGAGCAGCACCCGACCTTGCGCATCGCCCTGGCTGCGCCGACCGGCAAGGCGGCCGCCCGGCTGGAGGAGGCGGTGCGGGCCCAGGCGGCGGTCCTCCCGGCCGCGGACCGGGTCCGGCTCGGGGACCTGCCCGCGACGACGTTGCACCGGCTGCTCGGCTGGCGGCCGGACGCGCGCAGCCGGTTCCGGCACGACGCGACGAACCGGCTGCCGCTCGAGGTGGTGGTCGTCGACGAGGCGTCGATGGTGTCCCTGACGATGATGGCCCGGCTGCTCGAGGCGCTGCGCCCGACGACCCGGCTGGTGCTCGTCGGTGACCCGGACCAGCTCGCCTCGGTCGAGGCCGGCGCGGTGCTGGGCGACCTCGTCG
>NZ_DATCNW010000331.1:0-29066 GCF_036565025.1 Pengzhenrongella sp. | reverse complement strand
AGGGGCAGGGGCAGGGGCAGGGGCAGGGGCCGGCGGGGCGGCGGAGGTCGCCTTTCACTGGTACGCCGCGTACAACGTGCCCAGAGCCTTCCCGGCGACGCTCATCGCGATGTCCGAGGCGGTGACCAGCTTTGCGTTCCGCACGGCTGCCCAGCTGGGCGAACGCGCCCTGGAGATGTGGGACCAGCTCGCAGACCCGGCCGCGATCGCCGGGCAGAGCAAGTCCCAGCTGCTCGCCGAGACCGCCGCCGCGCTCCGCGACGCGGGAGACGGGGAGCGGGCGCTCGCGATGGTGGACCTCGCGATCGCGGAGTGCCCGCCCGGGGACGCCGCGCGGCGCTCGCATCTGCTCGGCCGCAAGGCGAACTACCTCGCCAACGTCGGTCGACCCGGGTCGATCGCCCTGTTGCGGGAGGCGCTCGACCTCCTGCCGCCGGGGTCGAACGGGTCACTCCGCGCCGCGATCCTGAGTGCCCTCTCCGCGCGGTTGATGATCGAGGGATACCTGCCGGAGGCGATCACTGTGGCGCGCGAGGCGCTCGCGGAGGCCCAGGCGGCAGGTTCGCACAGGCATGCCTCGGTGGCCGCCAACATGCTGGGGCTCTCGAGGATCCACTCAGGCGAGGTCGAGGGCGGGATGGCCGACATCGAGCGCGCCCGGGGCCTCGCCCGCGGTGATCACCAGGCCCTGCTGCGGTACCTGGTGAACATGTCGGACCTCATGTACCTCGTGGGCAGGCACGACGAGGCCCTGCGGATCGCCGAGGAAGGGATCGTGACCGCCCGCGAGCGGGGTGTCGAGCGCACCAGCGGGGTGGTCCTGACGTCCAACGCGGTCGACCCGTTGCTTGCCCTGGGCCGGTGGGTCCGTGCCGAGGAGCTCATCGACCGGATCAGGGCCTTCGAGGCGCCCCTCGCCTTCCGGCTGTACGTGCACCGGGCGTACATCTGGTTGACGCTCTGGCGCGGGGACGTGGCCGGGGCCGAGGAGCTCTACCGGGAGACGCGATCGTCGATGACCACGCTCGCCGGGGTCGAGATCCAGACGCGCCTGGGGGTGGCCCGGATCGTCGGTGAGATCGCGGCCGCCCGGGGCGACCTGACCGGGGCCTGGGCGCAGGTCGAGGTGGTGCTCGCCCAGGAGCGGGCCATGCCGGGCCACGACCTGCCGCTGCTCTTCCTGGGTGCGCGGGTGCTCGGCGCGATGCGGGCGGCCGGAGGATCCGGGGTCGACGCGATCGACCTCCAGGTGCGCGAGAACCGGCTGCGGGAGCTGTCGGCCAAGGGTGCCTTCTGGCCGAGCGCGCCCGTGTGGATCGCCCTGTTCGACGCCGAGCTCGGGGGAGGCGCGCTCGACGGGAGCGGGGTCGAGGAGTGGCGGGCCGCTGTGGACGCCGTGCACGTGCCCGCGGGCCAGGCATACCTGTTTCCCTATGCGCTCTTCCGGCTCGGACGGGCGCGCCTCGCCGCGGCGGACCGGGCCGGCGCGACCCGCGACCTGCGGGCAGCGGTGGCTGCGGCGAGCAGGATCGGTGCGGGCCTGATCGAGGGCTGGGTGACCGAGCTCGCCGCGCGGGCGGGCCTTCGGCTGGCCGACGACGCCGTCGCGCTCGCGCCGCCGGGGTCCGTGCTGACCGCGCGCGAACGGCAGGTCCTCGAGCTGATCGGGCAGGGGCTCTCGAACCGGCAGATCGGCGAACGGCTCTTCATCAGCGCGAAGACCGCGAGCGTGCACGTCTCGGCGATCCTGCGCAAGCTCGGCGCGGCGTCGCGCACCGAGGCGGTCTTCCTCGGCGGCCAGCTCGCCGAGCTTGCAACCTGACCCGCAACGCCCCAAAAGAGACGGCTCTCCTGACCGATCCGTGGGTCGATTTCGGCCGGGGTGACGGTTAGTGGCCGAGCTACCAGGTGCTGTCCTGGCAGCCGTGGTGATCGCTCGGCTCGACGCAGGGTCAGGCGGACTGTGGCGCGTCAGATCCCGGATCGCGGCCCAACGGCGAGCTCGCGGGTGGCCGGGTGACCTCGCGGGTGGCCGACCTCGCGGGCGGCCCGGAGTTCGACGCCGGGCCGGCCGTCACTCCGGCAAGTGGGCGGGCTCAGTGCATCGCTCTGTGCAGCCAGAGTGCAGTAAATGAGGCGTTTTGGTGCACTTTCGCTGCACAGAGCGCTGCACAGAGCGCTGCACAGAGCGCTGCACTGAGGTCGAGCAGGCGGACTGGCCGGGCGGGTCGTCGGTATGCGCGTCGGTGATCGAGCCGGATGACGCGCCTGGAATTCGACAGAGTTGCCTCGATCTCGGAACCTGGCCGGACCGACGAACTCGCGTGAGATCGGCGAACGGCTCTTCATCAGCGCGAAGACCGCGAGCGTGCACGTGTCGGCGATCCTGCGCAAGCTCGGCGCGGCGTCGCGCACCGAGGCGGTCTTCCTCGGCGGGCAGCTCGCCGAGCTCGCAACCTGACCCGCAAACCTGACCCCGCAACGACCCAGAAACCCCGTAACGTCCGAGCGTTGACGTCCTATAGGACGTCAACGCTCGGACGTTACGGGGTGAAGCATGATCAATGCTGCCCTTGGGCGGGCAAGCGGGTGATCAGGGCATGAACGGCTTCGCGGAGAGGATCTCGACCTTGATCTCGCTGCCGCTCGGGGTCGCGTAGCTGACCTTCTCCCCGATGCTGTGCCCGTTGATCGCGGTCCCGAGCGGGGAGGTCGGGGAGTACACGTCGATCGCGGTCGAGCCGGCGATCTCGCGCGAGCCCAGCAGGAACGTCATCTTGTCGCCCGCGACGATCGCCTTGACGACCATGCCCGGCCCGACGACGCCGTCGTCGGGCGGGGAGCCGATCTCGACGTTGCGCAGCTTCGCGGTCAGCTCGCGGATCCGGGCCTCCTGCTTGGCCTGCTCCTCGCGGGCGGCGTGGTAGCCACCGTTCTCCTTGAGGTCGCCCTCTTCGCGCGCGGAGGCGATCTTGGCGGTGATGTCCGCGCGGCCCGGCCCGGAGAGCTGATCGAGCTCGGCCTTGAGCCGGTCGAACGCCTCCTGGGTCAGCCACGTGACGGCGGCAGTCTCGGTCACGATCGCTCCTCTCTTGCGTCAGGTGAAGACACGGGTACACCCGCATGACGCGCGTGTACCGGTTGCTGCTGGGTGATGAAGC
Organism: Pengzhenrongella sp.; assembly: GCF_036565025.1. NCBI lineage: Bacteria > Bacillati > Actinomycetota > Actinomycetes > Micrococcales > Pengzhenrongella > Pengzhenrongella sp. The sequence goes on along the minus strand of NZ_DATCNW010000331.1, from coordinate 25,905 downwards.
CCCGACCGCGTGGACCTTCTCCTACGCCGGTCAGGGGCTGCGTCGGAATCCGTCATTCTAGCAACCCTCGGCCCGCGCGCCCGAGACGCTGCTCACAATGAGGCTACGGCGCTGCCTTCGCCACGAGCCTGCACGAGTCCACGACACCGGTCACCGCGAGCTCCTGGGTCGCGATCGTGACGGTCTTGCGCACGACATGTTCGGTCGCCGGGCCGATCCTGACCGCCACCACGCCGACCTCCGCGAAGCTGGCGTTCAGCGCATGGATCGTGCACTGCGCGGTCGCGCCGGCGTTCTTGACCACGTCGAACGTCACGTCGACGCGCTCGGGTCCCTTGACCGAGTAGCCGACGTCGTTCCACTGGACCGGATCCCGGAGCAGGCCCGCGCCCAGCCAGACGAGCAGCGCGACCACGAGCGCCCCGCCGATCACCATGCCCAGCCTGGTGGCGCGGCGGCCACGCACCGTCGGCCCACGCCCGTAGCGCCCCGCCGGGGGGCCGGACGTGATCGACTCGCTCATAGCTGCTCTCCTGGAGGGACGAGGTGCCCGACGACGCCGTGCGCGCCGTTGGTGGCACGGCCGGCCCGCGGATGCGAGAACATTGTCCCTCGACCAGCCGTCCCTCCCGACGGACGGTACCTGCAGGAGGACCCGGTGCGCACAGAACCACTTCGGCTGATGGCCGTCCACGCACACCCCGACGACGAGTCGAGCAAGGGTGCGGCGAGCATGGCCAAGTACGCCGCGGAGGGTGTCGACGTGCTCGTCGTCACCTGCACGGGCGGTGAGCGGGGCGACCTGCTCAACCCGCACTACCCGCCGGTCACCGGCGGCGTCGAGGGGATGCGGGCGATCCGGCGCGCCGAGATGGCCGCGGCCGCCGCGGCGCTCGGCGTGCGCCAGCACTGGCTCGGCTTCGTGGACTCGGGGTTGCCCGAGGGCGACCCGCTGCCCCCGCTCCCGCCGGGGTGCTTCGCCCTGACCCCGCTCGAGGACGCGTCCGCGCCCCTCGTCCAGGCGATCCGCGAGTTCCGGCCGCACGTCATCACGACCTACGACCCGAGCGGCGGCTACCCGCACCCGGACCACGTGATGACGCACCGGGTGTCGGTCGAGGCGTTCGAGGCGGCCGGGAACCCCGAGCGGTACCGCGACCGCGGCGAGCCGTGGCAGACGCCGAAGCTGTACTACAACCACGGGTTCTCGATGGTCCGGATGGCCGCCGTGCACGAGGCGCTGCTCGCCGCCGGGCGGGAGTCGCCGTTCGGGGACTGGATCGGGTCCCGGCAGGCCCGCGAGATCCCCGAGCGGACCGTCACCACGCAGATCGCCTGCTCCGCCTGGTTCCCCGCGCGGGACAACGCGTTGCGGGCGCACGCCACCCAGATCGACCCGGACGGGTTCTTCTTCGCGATCCCGCGCGCGATCGAGGCCAAGACCTGGCCGTTCGAGGACTACGAGCTCGCCGTCTCGCACGTGCCCACGACGCTCCCGGAGGACGATCTGTTCGCCGGGATCCGCCCGGAAGGAACCCGATGACCCCCGCTCTGCTCGGCCTCGCCGCGTCCCTGAGCGCACGCCCCCAGATCGACCCCGCCGACGTCTCACCGGGACTGCTCGGGTTCATCCCGGTGTTCCTCATCGCGCTGGCCGTCATCGGACTGGGGCTCTCGATGACCAGCAAGCTGCGCAAGGTGAACAAGCGTCAGGCGTTGCTGGACGCGGCGGACGCCGCAGCCGCCAAGGCCGCCGGGCAGGACGGGCCGGGCGCGTCCTCGCGCGGGTCGGGCTCGACCGCAGCCGGCGACAGCCCGACCGACACGCCCTCGGACGGCCCCGCCCGCCCGTGAGCGTGTCCCCGCCCGACGACGCCGCTCGGTCGCCCGACGACGGCGCGTCCCCGCCCGGGCCGCCCGTCCGGCCGCTCGTGCGTGTCACGATCGGCCAGCTCTCCGTCGGGGACGACCACGCGGCGAACCGGCGGGACGCGCTCGCGGCCCTGGACGCCGCCGCGACCACGCGCGCGGACCTGCTGGTGCTGCCGGAGTACGCGTCGGGTTTCGACCCGCGCGGGGTCGGGCCACAGCACGCCGAGCCGCTGACCGGACCGTTCGTCACGGCGCTGCGCGAGCGGGCCGCCGCCACCGGGGTCGCGGTGATCGCCGGGATGACCCTGCCGGGAAGCCGGCCGGACCGGGCCGTCAACGCGGTCGTCGCCGTCGCCCGGGCGATCGAGAACACGGCCGTCGTGCTCGCCGTCGGGCAGGCAGGGCTGGGCGTCGTCGGCCGCTCGCTCGTGGTCGGGGCCGACGGCGACGTCCGGCTCGAGCTCGACGAGGCTCCGGCGGTCGTGACCACGGACGTGGACGCCGGCGCGATCGACGTCGTGCGGGAGCGGAACCCGTCGCTCGCGAACCGGCGGTACTCGGTCGTCCCGCGCGTCGACTGAGCGACGGGTCTCGCCGAGCGCCTACGCGTGCCCGTACGACGCGATCGACACCGCGATGTAGTTGCACGTGAAGCCCACGACGGTGAGCGCGTGGAAGACCTCGTGGAACCCGAACCAGCGCGGGCTGGGGTTCGGGCGTTTCATCGCGTAGACCACCGCGCCGGCGATGTACGCGGCCCCGCCGCCGCAGACGAGCCACACGATCACGGCGCCGCCGCTCGCGGCGAACTGGGGCAGGAAGAACAGGTTCACGCAGCCGAGCGCGGGGTAGAGCGGGGTGTAGACCCAGCGCGGGGCGCCGAGCCAGATCACCCGGGCGATCAGTCCCACGATCGCGCCGCCCCACACGATCCAGAGCAGGATCTTCGCGGTCTCGTGCGGCAGCAGCAGGACCCCCAGCGGTGTGCAGGTGCCCGCGATGATCAGGAAGATGTTCGAGTGGTCCACCCGGCGCAGGACCCCGGTCACGCGCGGTGACCAGGTGCCGCGGTGGTAGACCGCGCTCACGCCGAACAGCAGCACCGAGGTCAGGCCGAACACACCGGTCGAGACCTTGCCCGCCGTCGTCGGCGAGAGGGCGACCAGGACGATCACCGCTGCGAGCACCAGGGGGAACATGCCCGCATGGATCCAGCCGCGGAGCCGCGGTTTGACTGCCTCGGCGACCTGGACCGCACCCTCGCGCAGGGCGTCGCCGTTGGACCCGTTCGGTCGCGTGGCCGGACTGCTTCCCATCGCGATCGGTCTCCTTCGAATGCTGCGCGGCGCTCCGTAGAGCGTCACGGGGCGGGCTGCTTCACCCCCGCAGGTTACTCCACCGTAGGTAGAGCAACCTGGGACGGGTCGGGGTAGCGTGAGCCTCCCGCCACCCTGCCGAGAGGTCCTTCGCGTGCGCCTGCCCCACCTGCTGTACGGGCTGTATGAGCGCCGCTTGGCGGTATCCCTGCCGCAGGATGCGATCCCCCGCCACGTCGGGGTGATCCTGGACGGGAACCGGCGCTGGGCGCGGTCCTTCGGTGAGCCGGCGTCCACCGGGCACCGGCGCGGGGCCGACAAGATCAGCGACTTCCTGGTGTGGTCCGAGGAGGTCGGCGTCGAGGTCGTCACGCTGTGGATGCTCTCCACCGACAACCTCAGCCGCGAGGCCGACGAGCTCGCCGAGCTGGTGTCGATCATCACCGAAGCCGTGTCCGACCTGGCCGACACCGGGCGCTGGCGGGTGCAGGTCATGGGCGACCTCGACCTCCTGCCCGTCGAGGCGGCCGACGCGCTGCGCTGTGCCGAGCAGCGCACCAAGGACGTGCGGGGCCTGCACGTGAACGTCGCCATCGGGTACGGCGGGCGGCACGAGATCGCCGACGCGTTCCGCTCGCTGCTGCGCGAGCACGTCGAGCGCGGGACGACGCTCGAGGCGCTCGCCGAGTCGTTCGACGTCGACCAGATCGCCGACCACCTGTACACGAAGGGCCAGCCCGACCCGGAGCTCGTGATCCGCACGTCGGGCGAGCAGCGCCTGGGCGGCTTCCTGCTCTGGCAGAGTGCGCACTCTGAGTTCTACTTCTGCGAGGCCTACTGGCCGGACTTCCGGCGGGTCGATTTCCTGCGCGCGCTGCGGGCTTTCGCGGCCCGCGAACGACGGTTGGGACGCTAGGCGTCCACTGGGTGAACATCAGGTTTCGAGGTGGCGTGTTGCCCGCCACCTGGTGCCCGCGGGGCTGGTCCCGGCGTAGCGTCCGTGCCTATCGGATGACTCCAGTCATCCAATGGGAGGCCAGCCCATGGAGCCACTTGCTCCGGGGGGAGGGCCGGACCCGGCTCTCGTGGCCGACCGACCCCCACCCAGTCGCCTGACGTCGGCACGCGCTGACGCGAGGTAGCGAGAACGGCGCCCCCGGGCGCCGGTAGGGAGCCAGTCGTGGTCAATGAGGCAACAAGCGGCACCACCCCGACCACCCGGACCGCAGGGGCAGTGATCCCCGACGAGGGTCCTGGCGCCCGCAGGACGTACGTGCTGGACACCTCTGTGCTGTTGTCGGACCCGCGTGCGATCCTGCGCTTCAAGGAGCACGACGTCGTCCTGCCGATCGTGGTGATCACCGAGCTCGAGGCAAAGCGCCACCACGCCGAGCTGGGCTACTTCGCCCGCGCCGCGCTACGGATGCTCGACGACCTGCGCATCGAGCACGGCCGGCTCGACGAGCCCATCCCGATCGGGGACGAGGGCGGCACGCTGCACGTCGAGCTCAACCACACCAGCGCCGAGACGCTCCCGCTCGGTTTCCGGCTGGGTGAGAACGACAACCGGATCCTTGCCGTCGCGAAGAACCTCGCGCTCGAGGGACTGCTGGTGACCCTGGTGTCCAAGGACCTGCCGATGCGGGTCAAGGCCTCCGCGCTGGGACTGCACGCCGAGGAGTACCGGGCCGAGCTGGCCGTGGACTCCGGCTGGACCGGCATGGACACGCTCGACGTGAGCGAGGCCCAGATGGCCGCCGCGTGGGAGCACGAGACGATCGACCTCGCCGAGGTGCACGGCGCCGCCGACCGCGCCCTGATCTGCCACACCGGCCTGGTGCTCCGCTCCCCGCGCGGGTCCGCGCTGGGTCGGGTCACGCCCGACAAGCACGTGCAGCTCATTCGGGGCGACCAGGACGTCTTCGGGCTGCACGGGCGCAGCGCGGAGCAGCGGATCGCGATCGACCTGCTGCTGGACCCCGAGATCGGGATCGTGTCCCTCGGCGGTCGGGCCGGCACGGGCAAGTCGGCCCTCGCGCTGTGCGCAGGCCTGGAGGCGGTGCTCGAGCGACGCCAGCACCGCAAGGTGATGGTCTTCCGCCCGCTGTACGCGGTCGGCGGCCAGGACCTCGGGTACCTGCCGGGTGGCGAGGCGGAGAAGATGGGCCCGTGGGGCCAGGCCGTGTTCGACACCCTGGAGGCGCTGGTCTCCAAGGAGGTCGTCGAGGAGATCATGGACCGCGAGCTGCTCGAGGTCTTGCCCCTGACGCACATCCGGGGCCGCTCGCTGCAGGATGCGTTCGTGATCGTCGACGAGGCCCAGTCGCTCGAGCGGAACGTGCTGCTCACGGTGCTCTCGCGGATCGGCCAGAGCTCGCGGGTGGTGCTGACCCACGACGTCGCCCAGCGCGACAACCTGCGGGTCGGCCGGCACGACGGCGTCGCGGCGGTCATCGAGGCACTCAAGGGCCACCCGCTGTTCGCGCACGTGACGCTGACCAGGTCGGAGCGCTCGCCGGTGGCGGCGTTGGTGACGGAGATGCTCGAGGGGATCGAGGTCTGAGGTGGGGCGGTTTCGGGTTTCGGTGCGGGTCGCAAGGCCACCGGGAATTCTGAGGATCGAAGGCTGAGGGTTCGAGGCTGAGGACCGGTTCCGGGGTCCGAGGCTGAGGGCTTGAAGCCGACAGAGCTGGGTCTGAGGCGTGCGACGAGATCCTCGTCGCGCGCCTCAGCCGTCCCGCCGCCGAGCCGGCCGGCCACGAGTCCACCCAGCTCGGCGCCTCGTCTATTGTGAATCGGGTGGCGAGGCAGGTGGGGAAGTTCAGTCCGTACACCGTGGGTGATGCTGCCCGGTTGGCCGGCTCGGCGGACATCCTCGAGCTGGGGATTCGACGTCCGTCGTCAAATGCCACGGGCCCGGGGCTGGTCAGGTCGAGGATCGCTCTCGCGGTGCGGCTCATGTCGTTGGCCCCGGGAGATCGCTTGCCGGATACCGGCGTGCTGGCCGAGTCCCTGAGCATCGGCGAGATCACCGTGCGGCGCACGCTGGAGACGATGTGCCAGGACGGGCTGCTCGAACGGCGACGCGGGCGCACCGGCGGCACGTTCGTGGCGGCCAACTGGGATTCGATGGTGGCCGAATTCCATGACGAGGGCCATGCTCGGCCGCTCGCCGAACTGCACCTCCTGCTGGAGGCGGGCCTGGTCGCGATCGGGTGCGGGGATGACCGCAGTGATGAGGTCCGCGTCCTCGGGGAGCTGGTTCTGGAGCTGGACGGGACGGTCGATGCGCGAGCGGCCGCCTCCTTGGAGGCCCGGTTTCATCTCGAACTTGCCCAGCAGCTCGGTACGGCTGCCGCAGCGGAGCGGGCGGCTGAGCTCCTCGGCCGGCTCTGCTGGCTGCGACCCGGTCCGGACCTGGACACCTTGCGGCGGCTCAACGAGACCCATCGGGCTCTCCTTGCGGCGCTCGGGTCGGGGTCGGTCGAGGCGGCAGTGGCGGCGGTCACCGAGCACGCGTCGCGGTCCGGACTGCACTAGCGGCGGGGTTGCGCAAGGGACAAGAGTCCACGGGTTGGCACTGCCGTTGTTTATTTGATCACCTTGCGCTAATTTTCTGACCAACGGTTCGCGACCCAGCATGCGCAGGCTCGCGCGTAGGCCGCAGGGCCCGCACCACACCGCGACCAAGGGAGTTCGCATGTCTGAGTTGCACGCAAGGTCAGAGTTTGTTGAGTCGAAGTCGCCGACGCGACCGTCAGGTGAACACGATCGTCTGCGTGGCGGATCGCTGGGGATGATCGACATCGCGGCGTCCACGATGGCGAACATCGGGCCGGCGATGAGCTTCTTCTTCGGGTTCTCGTTCCTCGCCGTCACCGCCGGGGTCGCATCGCCGCTGACGATCGTTGCAGCGGGCATCGCCATCGCGCTGCTGGGCAACACGCTCGCGCAGTTCTCCCGGGCCCAGCCCTCGGCGGGGGGCTTCATCACGTTCGTCGGGAAGTCGTTCGGACCGACCAGCGCGGTCACCACCGCGCTGCTGGCCGGGCTCGGCTACATCATCGCGATGGCGGCGGTGATTGCGATCTCCGGTGGGTTCCTGCAGATCACCGCGAGCCGGTACCTCGGGTGGGACGTCCCGTGGATCGTGTGGTCCCTGCTGCTGACTGCCCTGTCCGTGGTCATGATGGTCCGCGGCATCGGGGTCTCCACCAAGCTCGCCGGGCTGTTCTTCGGGGTGGAGATGATCGTGCTCGTCGCGGTCTCGATCGTCGCGATCGTCAAGCACGGCAACGCACTGTCGATCGCCCCCTTCCTGCCAAGCCACATCACCGGCGGCGTCAAGGGGCTGGCCGAGGGCTTCCCGCTGGCGATCTACCTGTTCATCGGCTGGGAGAACTCCGCCGCTCTGGCCGAGGAGACCGACAACCCGCGGCGCAACGTCGGGCGGGCCGTGTTCTCCTCCGTCGCGATCATGGCCGTCAGCTACATCCTGTTCGCCTACGCGACCGTGACCGGCTTCGGGTATGACGTCGACAAGCTCAGCGCCTCGCCGATCCCGTTCATCGCCGTGGCCCGTGGGAGTCTGGGCGTTCTCGCGTTCACGGCCTACCTCGCCGGCCTCACCTCGACCATGGGCGCCCTCATCGCCGGCACGAACTCCCAGGCTCGGCTCCTGTTCAGCGCGGGCCGTGAGGGTCTGCTGCCCTCCTTCATCGGCCGCGTCCACCCCACCCGGCGCACGCCCACCAACGCGATCTTCACCTTCGTCGCGATCGCGCTGCTGATCATCGGCGGCTGGGGCCTGGGTCACATCCTCGGCGGCCATCCGACGATGGATCCGATCAGCTTCTTCGCCGAGGCGTCCACCATGGGCACGATCCTGGTGATGCTGGTCTACCTGACGTCCAACATCGCGCTGCCGTTCTACTACCGCAAGTACCGCCCGCAGGAGTTCAGCGTCCTCAAGCACCTGGTCCTGCCGGCGCTGGGCGCCCTGGCGATCATCGTCCCGCTGTACTACCTCGCCAAACCTGGCCAGCCCGCCCCGTACAGCTGGTTCCCCTACGTCGCGTTCGCGCTCGTTGCGGCGTCGATCCTCTACGCGGTCGTGCTCACCCGCCGTGACCCGGAGCTCGGTGACCGGGTCGGTTCACTCATCGCCGACGCGGAGTAGGGCCCGACAGGAGGATCGAAGGCTGAGGGTTCGAGGCTGAGGACCGGTTCCGGGGTCCGAGACTGAGAGCGTGAAGTCGGGAGTTTGACGCTGGGCCTGAGGCGCGTGACGGATCCTCGTCGCGCGCCTCAGTCGTCCAGTGAGCGGGCGCAGGCAATCGGCTGGGACCAAGCTCCCTTCACCGTCGCCGCCGGTGCCGGAAGACTTGGAAGGGCTCTGCGGCGGTCCTCCGTCGCTGAGCCGAGTCTGGCAGCGCAGGAGGTTCCGATGGAGTCCCAGGTGATTCCCTCCCCAGTGATCCCGTCGCCGGTGATCGGGACCCAGGTGATCGGGACCCGAGGTTCCCCCTACTGGTTCTCCGCGGCCCTCGCGGCGGTTCGGCGCGAGCGCCGATCCCGGCACCCGGTTCGCCTCGACCGCAGCGATCCCGCTGTTCCTCGGCCTGGCCGTCGCGGGCGCGGTCCCGCTGTGGTTCTTCTACCGCAACCTGGACCGGACCGGGCGTCAGTCGACGGGGTCGCCGAACTGGCCGATGTCGCCGACCGACTCGACCAGCGAGACCCGCCCGTCGGCGAGGGTGTACTCCAGCCCGACGATTGCGCACCGGCCCTCGGAGATCGCCTCGGACAGCCCTGCCGAGTAGTCCTGCAGCATCTGGACCGTGTGCCGGGCGTGCTCGCGCCCGAGCGCCGCGGCGTCCAGCGACAGCAGGCTGCCGACACCGCCCTCGCCGAGGCCGACGATGCTCGGGATCACCCGGTCGACGATCGCCCGGACGAAGCCGCGCGGCAGCTCGCCGGTGGTCAGCGCCGTCATCGCCGCGGCGACCGCGCCGCACCCGTCGTGCGCGAGCACGACGACGAGCGGCGTGTGGAGCAGGTCGACCCCATACTCGATCGACCCGACGACGGTCGTGTCGAGCACATGCCCGGCCGTGCGGACCACGAACAGGTCACCGAGGCCCTGGTCGAAGATGATCTCGGCGGCCACGCGCGAGTCGGAACAGCCGAAGAGCACCGCGAGCGGCGTCTGCTCCACGCTGACCTCGGTCCGCCGCTCGACGCTCTGCGAGGGGTGCTCCATCTCGCCGGACACGAAACGCGCGTTGCCCTCGCGGAGCACGGCCCACGCCTGCGCTGGGGTCATCTGGTTCGGCATGCGCACATCCTGACATCACAAAACGCCCAGGTTCGCACCGGTCTCACGCCGGGGCGAGCACCCCGTACAGCAGCGCGTCGACGTGCGAGCGCAGCGTGGCGCCGAGCGTGCCGGGGTCCTCGCGCCCGAGGCTCACCCGGATCAGCTCCATGTGCAGCGTCGAGAAGGTGGTGCGCGCGGCGCCGCGCAGGTCGACGCCGTCCCGCACCCGGCTCGCCCGGGCGAACCGCTCGAGGATGTCGCCGATCGCGTCCTCGAGCTCGGAGATCCGCGCCAGCGCCTCCAGGCGGTACTCGCCCTGCTCGGTGCCGAACAGGATCTCCCGCTGGTAGACCGCGGTGTTCTCCGGTGACTGGCGGCTCGCCTCGATCTGCGGACCGAGCAACGCCAGGATCGCCTCGGTCGGCGAGTCGGCGGACGCGGCGGCAGCGACCCCCCGGCGGGTGTCCAGCCGCATCTTCTCGTTCATCACCATCATCAGCAGCTCCGCCTTGGAGCTCGCGTAGCGGAACAGGGTCCCGGTCCCGACGTCGGCCCGCTCGGCGATCAGCTGCGTGGCCACCGCGGAGTACCCGCGCTCGGCAAACAGGTCCGACGCCGCCTGGAAGATGCGGTCCTGCTTCTCGAGCTTGTTGCGCGCGCGCCGGCCGACTTCGACCGGTGCGCCGTCGCCCGAGCCGGGCCGGTCCTCGTCGTCGGGCATCACGGGCGAATCCTCCCAGCGGGGCGGGTGAGCGGGTCGCAGAGAGCCGATCAAGTGGCTGATCGCCCCGCGTCCTGTACCAGAACCCTAACATTCGGACTAGGCTCCGAAAGGAGTCCAGTCCGAATCATTTGATCAGAGGAGAACGACATGACCGTCGATGCGTCAGCCGCACACCTGTGGATCGTGGGCGGGGGCATCGCCGGCATGGCGACCGCCGCCTTCGCGATCCGGGACGCGGGCGTCCCGGGCGAGAACGTGCACATCCTGGAGGAGCTCGGGATCGGCGGCGGATCGATGGACGGTGCGTCGTCGCCCGCGGTCGCCGACGGGTGGGTGTCGCGCGGCGGCCGGATGCTCGAGGAGGAGGTGTACCAGACGACCTGGGACCTCTTCGCCACGATCCCGTCGCTCGAGAATCCCGACGTCAGCGTCCGCCAGGAGATCATCGACTTCAACAAGACGTTCTCCACGCACTCCAATGCGCGCCTCCTCGACGCGCGCGGCCGCATCATCGACCCGACCAAGTACGGCTTCAACAGCCGGGACCGGTTCGAGATGGCGCGCCTGCTGGCCATGACCGAGAAGGCCCTCGGGGCCCGTCGCATCGACGAGATGTTCAGCGAGCACTTCTTGTCGACCAACTTCTGGAAGATGTGGCGGACTACCTTCGCGTTCCAGAAGTGGCACTCGGCCACCGAGCTGCGCCGCTACTTCATCCGCTTCGTCCAGGAGTTCGACCGGATCCACACGCTCTCGGGTGTGCGCCGCACCAAGTACAACCAGTACGACTCGATGATCGTCCCGCTGCAGCGCTGGCTGATGGCCCAGGGCGTCGACGTCCGCTTCGGGACTCGCGTGACCGACGTCGACTTCACCGGCCCGCGCCAGCCGCGGCGCGCCACCCGGCTGCACATCGAAGACAAGACCGGCGTCTCGGCTATCGAGCTCGGCGCAAACGACTACACGTTCATGACCATCGGGTCCATCACCGCCGACGCCACGTACGGCGGGAACGACACGGTGCCGGCGTTGATCCGGGACCGCGTCGACCACGGCTGGTCGCTGTGGGAGGAGCTGGCCAAGAAGGCCCCGGACTTCGGGCGGCCGAACACGTTCTCGGGCAACATCGACGAGAACAAGTGGGAGTCGTTCACGCTCACGATGCACGGCGACGTGCTGCTCAAGCGCATCGTGGAGTTCTCCGGGAACGAGCCGGGCACCGGCGCGATCATGACCTGGGTCGAGTCCGGCTGGCACCTGTCGATCGTGGTTCCGGACCAGCCGCACTTCTTCGGCCAGCAGGAGGGCGTCTTCACGCTCTGGGGCTACGGCTTCGAGATCGACAACGAGGGCGACTACGTCAAGAAGAAGATGTCCCAGTCCACCGGTACCGAGATCCTCACCGAGCTCGTGCACCAGCTGGGGTTCGAGGACATCCTCGACGAGGTGCTCGCGACCACCGACGTCACGACCGTGATGATGCCGTACGCCTCCGCGCTGTTCAGCCGGCGGGTCCCGGAGGACCGCCCGAAGGTCATCCCCGACGGTTCGGAGAACTTCGCCTTCCTCGGCCAGTTCACCGAGATGCCCGAGGACACCGTGTTCACGGTGGAGTACTCGGTGCACGGCGCGATGCTCGCGGTCTACACGTTCTTCGGGGTCGAGCGGCCCATCCCGCCGATCTTCCACGGCCTACACGACAAGACAGCAAGCCGAGGCGCCCTCCAGTCCGCCTTCAAGTAAAACCCCTCGAGGGTTTACTCGACTTCTTCGGCCCAGGGGGGGTTTGCGCCGGCGCGGGAGACTGTGATCGCGGCGATTCGGGCCGAGCGGGTGAGGATCCGGACCAGCTTGGCCTCGTCGATCGCGGCGAGCTCGGCCCGCCGGTTCGCGCCGAGCAGGCGGGCGGACCACAGCCCGTCGATCAGGCTCGACATGAACGAGTCGCCCGCGCCGACGGTGTCGGCGACGTCGACCTTCGGGGCCGGGACCTCGACGTTCACCCCGCCGGCGGTCACCGCGAGCACGCCCTCGCCGCCGCGGGTGATCACCACGAGCCCCGGTCCGGCGCTCGCCCACCGTGCGGCGACGTCGGCGACGGGCACGCCGGGCTCGAGCCACTCGACGTCCTCGTCGCTCGCCTTGACCACGTCGGCGAGGGCGACGAGCCGCTCGACCAGCGGGCGGATCTCGTCCGGGGTGCCGAGCAGGGCGGGGCGGATGTTCGGGTCGTAGGTGACCGTGGAGCGGGCGCGCGCTTCCTCGAGGATCTTCACGATCGCGTCGCCGCCGGGGGCGAGCGCGGCGCCGATCGTGCTGGAGTGCACGACGACGACGTCGGCCGGCAGCTGCGCGGACGCCGGCACCTGCCAGTCGATGTCGAACGTGTACGTCGCGGCACCGGTCGCGTCCAGCGTCGCGATCGCGACCGGGGTCGAGGCCGCGCCGTCGCTGCCGGCGACGATGCGCACCGCGGACTCCTCGAGGTGCTTGCGCACGAGGTCGCCGTGGGTGTCGGCCGCGAACCAGGTCAGCAGCTCCACCGGGCGCCCGAGCCGGCCCAGGCCGATGGCGACGTTCGCCGGGCTGCCGCCCGGGTGGTCCTCGACGGTGCCGTCGAGCCGGCGGACGACGTCGACCAGCGCCTCGCCGAGGACGAGGGCGGTGGGTGCGGGGCTGTTCATGAGTCTCCAAGGTCGGTCGTGGTGGGGGAGGAGTCGTCCGGGCCGCCGGGCGCCCGAGCCGCCGCGAGCCGCTCGCGCGCCCCGTCGAGCCACTGCTGGCACCGCGCGGCGAGCGCCTCGCCGCGCTCCCAGAGGGCGAGCGACTCCTCGAGGGTCGCGCCGCCGGCCTCGAGCCGGGCGACCACCGCGACGAGCTCGTCGCGGGCCTGCTCATAGCTCAGGGCGGCGAGGTCGTCGTGGGAAGCGGTCGTGGTGTGGGGAGGAGGCGTCGTTGGCACGCGCCCAGTATCCATGCCGGGGGACGCCCCGGTGAGAGGACCCGCTCAGCGGGTCGGGGTGACGGTCGCCGCGAGCTCGCCCCGGGCGACCCGGATCCGCAGCCGGTCGCCGTCGTCGACCTCGGCTGGATTGCGCACGACCGCTCCGTCCGCCCGCTGCACGACGGCGTAGCCGCGCTCAAGCGTCGCGGCGGGGGACAGCGCGCGCACCTGGGCCGCGAGCTGAGCGGTGTCCCCGGTCGCGCGCGCGAGCCAGCGCTCGAGCGTGCGCCGACCCGCCTCGATCCGCTGCAGCAGGTCCGCCTCGCGCGCCGCGACCATCGACTCCGGCGCCGCGAGCACCGGTCGCGAGCGGGCGGCGTCCAGCCCGGCCTGCTCCCGGTTCAGCAGGTGCCCGACGGCGGCCCGGATCCGGGTCCGGGCCTGGACCAGGCGGGCCCGCTCCTCGGTGACGTCGGGCACGATCGCCTTGGCGGCGTCGGTCGGCGTCGACGCGCGGTAGTCCGCGACGAGGTCCAGCAGGGGGGTGTCGGTCTCGTGCCCGATCGCGCTCACCAGCGGCGTGCGGCACGCCGCGGCCGCCCGCACCAGCGCCTCGTTGCTGAACGGCAGCAGGTCCTCCACGGCCCCGCCGCCGCGCGCGACCACGATCACGTCGACCCGCGGATCGGCGTCGAGCTCGGCGATGGCCGCGCTGACCTGCGGGACCGCGCCGATGCCCTGGACGGCGACCTCGCGGATCTCGAAGGCGACCTGGGGCCAGCGGGCCCGCGCGTTCACGACGACGTCGTGCTCGGCCTTGGACCCGCGCCCGCAGACGAGGCCGACGACGGCCGGCAGGAACGGCAGCGGGACCTTGCGGGAGGCGTCGAAGAGCCCCTCGGCGGCGAGCACCCGCTTGAGGTGCTCGATGCGCGCGAGCAGCTCGCCGATCCCGACCGGGCGGATCTCGTCGGCCTGCAGCTGCAGGGTGCCGCGCTTGGTCCAGAAGGTGGGCTTCGCGTGCACGACGACGTGCGCGCCCTCGGCGAGCGGCGTCGTCACCGCCTCGAGCACCCGGGCGAACACGGACACCGGAAGGGACATGTCGGCGTCGGTGTCGCGCAGCGTGAGGAACGCCATGCCCGCGCCGGGGCGGCGGCTGAGCTGGACGACCTGCCCCTCGACCCACACCGGGGCCATCCGCGAGACGTAGTCGGCGATCTTCCCGGAGAGCAGGCGCACCGGCCACGGCCGCTCGGCGGTGGTCTCCAGGGCGCGTGCGGGCAGCGGGAGCGGGGGCGGGGTCGTGGTGGAGTCCTCGGCGGTCACCCGGCTCAGGGTGCCACGTAGCATGGACAGGTGGCTGAGCAGCGCAAGAAAGTCCTCCTGGCGGCCCCGCGCGGGTACTGCGCGGGGGTCGACCGGGCCGTGATCGCGGTCGAGAAGGCACTCGAGCTCCATGGTGCGCCGGTGTACGTGCGCAAGGAGATCGTGCACAACAAGTTCGTCGTGGAGACCCTGGCCGCCCGCGGCGCGATCTTCGTGAGCGACACCGACGAGGTGCCCGAGGGGGCCCGGATCGTGTTCTCCGCGCACGGCGTCTCCCCGGCGGTGGTCGCGGCCGCCGCGGCCCGCTCGCTGCTGACGATCGACGCGACCTGCCCCCTGGTCACCAAGGTGCACAAGGAAGCGACCCGGTTCGCCGCGGAGGACTACGACATCCTGCTGATCGGCCACCACGGCCACGAGGAGGTCGAGGGCACGCACGGCGAGGCGCCCGACCACATCCAGGTCGTGAACTCGCCCGACGACGTCGACCAGGTCACCGTCCGCGATCCCGAGAAGCTGATCTGGATCTCCCAGACCACGCTGTCCGTCGACGAGACGATGGAGACCGTGCGCCGGCTGCGCGAGCGGTTCCCGTCCCTGCAGGACCCGCCGAGCGACGACATCTGCTACGCGACCCAGAACCGCCAGGTCGCGGTCAAGAAGCTCGCGCCGGACTGCGACGTGGTGATCACGGTCGGCTCGGCGAACTCCTCGAACTCGGTCCGGCTCGTCGAGGTCGCGCTCGACGCCGGCGCTCGGGCGTCCTACCGGGTCGACACCGCCGGCGAGGTCGACCCGACCTGGTTCGACGGCGCGCACACCGTGGGGGTGACCTCGGGGGCGTCCGTCCCGGAGATCCTGGTCCGCGACGTGCTCGAGCTGCTCGCCGGCCTCGGCTTCGACGACGTCGAGGAGGTGCGCACCGCGACCGAGGACCTGATGTTCTCGCTACCCAAGGAGCTGCGCGCCGACCTCAAGGCCGCCGGCACCCCCGTCGAGTCCCCCCGCCGCGGCCCCCGCCCCGAGCTCACCCTCGACCCGATCTGACGCCCTCCCCCGCCCCAGCGTCAGTCTTCCCGCCGAACTCGGACATTGACGCCGAACTCGCACATTGCAGTGTCCGAGTTCAGCGCAAACCTCCGAGTTCGCGGTGCCTGGGCGACGCCAAGAGTGCGGCGCCGCGGCTGAAGCGGCGCTGCGCGCGAATCCCTCAGTGCATCGCTCTGTGCGGCCCTCTGTGCATCGAATCGGCGCCCCAGGTTCACTTCGGCTGCACTGAGGCTTCGCCACGGGCCGGATCGGCTCGGAACTCGGAGGTCGGGACACGGCAGGGGCCGAGTTCGGCGCATATCTCCGCGTTCGCGGGGCGGTCCGGGGCGCCACGGCGCGCCGGGGCGGTCAGCGAGCGGGCCGCGCTGACTCGTCGCGCACGACGTCGTCCAGGGCCACGATCTGCTCCGTGGCCGAGGCGACCAGCTCGGGGGCGCTCACCGCGCTGAGCTGGGGGTTCACCGGGGTGGGGGTGGGCAGGTCGGCGTCGACCACGTGCAGGTCGGCGAATCGGCGCGCGCTCACCAGCACCCGGGTCTCGAGCGAGGAGACCGTCTGGTTGTAGGCCCCGGCGGCGCTGTCGATCGCCCGGCCGAGCTTGGCGAGGTGGTTCCCGAGCGTGGCGATGCGCCCGTGCAACTCCTTGCCGAGGGTCAGCACCTGCTGGGCGTTCGTCGCGAGGGCGTCCTGGCGCCAGGCGTAGGCGACGGTGCGCAGCAGGGCGATGAAGGTCATCGGTGTGGCGACCACGACGTTGCGCTCGAACGCGTACTCGAACAGGGTGGCGTCCTGCTCGAGGGCCGCGTGGAAGAACGCCTCGGCCGGCACGAACATCACCACGAACTCGGGCGCGGGCGCGAACTGGTCCCAGTACCGCTTGGCGGCGAGGTCGTCGATGTGCTTGCGGAAGTGCCGCGAGTGCGCCGCGAGCCGCTGGGCCCGCACGACGTCGTCGGTCGCCTGGGTCGCGTCCAGGTAGCCGAGGAAGGCGACCTTCGCGTCCACCACGATGTTCTTGCCGCCGGACAGCTTGATCACCATGTCCGGGCGCAGCGCGCCGTCGTCCGTGCGGACCTGGTCCTGCTCGACGAAGTCGACGTGCTCGACCATGCCGGCCGACTCCACGACGCGGCGCAGCTGGATCTCGCCCCACTTGCCGCGGACCTGGGAGGACCGCAGCGCCGTGACCAGCTGGCTCGTCTCGGTCCGCAGCAGGTCCGAGGACACGCGCATGGCGCGGACCTGCTCGCCGAGCGCCGCCTCGCCGGTGAGCCGGGCCTTCTCCGCGGTGGTCATCTCGACCTTGACCGCATCGAGGGTGCGGGTCAGCGGCTCGACGAGCGCCTTGACCGCCTCCTCGCGCCGCGCGAGCTCGGACGCCTGGGTCTGCTGGCTCGCCATCAGGCGCTGGTCGGCCAGCGCGAGGAACTGTTCGTTGTTCGTCGCCAGGGCGTCGGCCGCCAGCGCCCGGAACTGCTCGGTCAGTCGCGCCTGGTCCGCCTGCAGGGAGCCGACCCGCTCGGTGGCGGACGCGCGTTCCACCTCGAGCTGGGCCTGGGCCCGGGCAGCGCGGACCTGGGCGGCGCCGACCCGCGAGCCGGCGAGGGACCAGCCGGCGAGCACGCCGAGGAGCAGTGCGCCCGTGACCAGGAGAAGTGCGGTCGAGATGTTCATGCCTCGTACGGTGCCAGAAGCCACCCACACCACCCGTGACCCCAGCCCCCCGCGTGTCAGCCCCAGCGCGCCCCAGGGACCGCGCGACTCCTGACAGGTCCTGGGCCCCGGGATGTGTCAGCCCCAGCGCGCCCCAGAGACCGCGCAGCGGCTGACACGTTCGTGGGGGTCGCGGGTGGCGGGCGGATACGGGGTTAACCTGCGCCATGACGTCCGGCGCTGTGCCTGTGCCACCCACCCAGTCCACGCCAGACCCCGCACCTGTGGCCGTACCTCCCGCGCTCGCGCTGCGCGGGCTGTGGAAGCGGTTCGGAGACAAGATCGCCGTCGCGGGCGTCGACCTGGACGTGCCGGTCGGTTCGTTCTACGGGCTCGTCGGCCCCAACGGCGCGGGCAAGACGACCACGCTGTCCATGGCCACCGGCCTGCTGCGCCCGGACTTCGGGCAGGTCTGGGTGCACGGGCAGGACCTCTGGGCGTACCCGACGCACGTCAAGACCCAGCTCGGAGTGCTGCCCGACGGCGTCCGCCTGTTCGACCGCCTCACCGGCGCGCAGCTCATCACCTACGCCGGCCTGCTGCGCGGGATGGACCGGGACACCGCCGCCGCCCGCACCGCCGACCTGCTCCGCGCACTCGACCTCACCGCCGACGCGAGCACCCTCGTCGTGGACTACTCGGCCGGCATGACCAAGAAGGCAGCGCTGGCCTGCGCCCTCGTGCACGCGCCGCGGCTGCTCGTGCTCGACGAGCCGTTCGAGGCGGTCGACCCGGTCTCCGCGGCGAACATCCGCGACATCCTCACCAGTTACGTGACGACCGGTGGCGGCACCGTGATTGTTTCCTCGCACGTGATGGACCTGGTCCAGCGCATGTGCGACCACGTCGCGGTGATCGCGGGCGGCCACGTGCTCGCCGCCGGAACCGTGGACGCGGTCCGCGGCGACGGGAGCCTGGAGGACAAGTTCGTGGACCTCGTCGGGGGCCGCACGACGGGGGAGGGTCTGGAGTGGTTGCACACCTCCTGAGGCTCAAGCTGGCCCTGCTGCGCAACGGCCTGCGCCGCAGCACCTGGCAGGTCGTCGGACTGGTCGTCGCCGCGCTGTACGCGCTCGGCGCCATGCTCGGCGCGATCGCCGGGCTCGTCGCGCTGAGCACCCAGGACCCCGGGACGATCCGGACCGTGCTCGTGGTGGCGGGCTCTGCGCTCGTGCTCGCGTGGTGGTTCGTCCCGCTGGTGGCCTTCGGGGTGGACGCCACCTTGGACCCGACCCGCTTCGTCACCTTCGCGATCCCGCGCCGAACCCTGCTGACCGGCCTCGCGCTCGGCGGCGTGCTGGGCATCCCCGGCGCGGCGACCGCCGTCGTCGTGCTCGCCTCGGCGCTGAGCTGGTGGCGCACCCCGGTGGCCGCGCTGGTGGCCGTGCCGTGCGCGCTGCTCTCGCTCGCGACCTGCCTGATCGGTGCGCGGGCGACGACGACGGCGCTCGCTCCGCTCGTCGGGCGGCGGCGCTACCGCGAGGTCGTCGCGGTCATCACCATCATCCCGCTGGTCCTTCTCGGCCCGCTCCTCAACGGGGTGGTGTCCGGCCTCGCCGCCGGCCGCGACGTGCTGCCCGCACTGGCCGACGCCGCCGGGTGGACCCCGCTGGGTGCGGCGTGGGCCGTCCCGGCCGACGTCGCGGCGGGGGCCTACGGGCGCGCCGTGCTCGAGCTGCTGGTCGCCGTCGTGAGCCTGGCCGCCCTGGTCGCGCTCTGGAACCGGGCGCTGAGCCGGGCGCTCGTCACGCCGGCGTCGTCGGGGCGCGAGGGGTCGAAGGCGCGGGCCCGCGGGATCGGCGCGTTCGGCTGGCTGCCGGCGACGCCGACGGGGGCGGTGATGGCCCGCTGCCTGACCTACTGGCTGCGCGATCCGCGCTACGCGAAGGCGCTCATCGTCGTGCCGATGATTCCTGTGCTGCTGTACTTCACCGCCGGCACGGCCGGGAGCGACCGCGGCGTGCTGCTCATCACCGGCCCGCTGATCGGCTTGCTGATGGGCTGGACCATCTCCTCCGACGTCGCGTTCGACGGCACCGCCTTCTGGACCCACGTGGCCGCGCCGATCGGCGGCCGGGTGGACCGCACCGGCCGGGTGCTCGCCGCCGGGTTGATCTGCCTGCCGGTGACGCTCGCGCTGGTCGTGGGCACCGTGGCGGTGACCGGGCGGTGGGCCGCGCTGCCGGCGATGGTGGGCGTGAGCGTCGGCCTGCTGCTCACCGCCCTCGGCGGGGCGAGCGTGGTCTCCGCGCGGGTCGTGTACCAGGTCCCGCGGCCGGGCGAGAGCCCGTTCGCCAGCCAGCAGGGCGGCTCGATGGCGGCGGCCGTCGCGCAGCTCGTCGGGTGGGCCGTGATCGTGGCGGCGAGCCTGCCGGAGATCGTGCTCGCGTCGTTCGCCGTCGGCTACGGATCGGTGCTGCTCGGCGTGATCACGCTCGTGGTCGGCGTCCTGCTCGGCGGGCTGCTGCTGGTGGTCGGGATCCGCATCGGCAGCCGGATCCTGGACCGCAGCGCCCCCGAGCTGCTCGCGCGGATGGTCTCCTTCGGCTGAGGGTTCCCGTGCGGCGCCGGTAGACTCGCCCGCCGTGGCACTCACTATCGGCATCGTCGGCCTGCCCAACGTCGGCAAGTCCACCCTTTTCAACGCCCTGACCCGCGCTTCGGTGCTCGCCGCGAACTACCCGTTCGCGACGATCGAGCCCAACGTCGGCATCGTCCCGCTGCCGGACCCGCGCCTGGCGGTGCTTGCGGGGATCTTCGGCAGCGCGAAGCTCCTGCCCGCGACGGTGTCCTTCGTGGACATCGCGGGCATCGTGCGCGGCGCGAGCGAGGGCGAGGGCCTGGGCAACAAGTTCCTCGCCAACATCCGCGAGGCCGAGGCGATCTGCCAGGTCACCCGGGTCTTCTCCGATCCCGATGTGGTGCACGTCGAGGGCAAGGTCTCCCCGAAGGACGACATCGAGACCATCAACACCGAGCTGGCCCTCGCCGACCTGCAGACCCTCGAGAAGGCGATCCCGCGCCTCGAGAAGGAGGTCCGCGGCAAGAAGGCCGACCAGGCGCTGCTCGACGCCGCGATCGGTGCGCAGAAGCTGCTCGAGTCCGGCACCACCCTGTTCCAGGGTGCGGCCAAGGCGGGCCTGGACCCCGA
Source organism: Pengzhenrongella sp. (assembly GCF_036565025.1). Lineage (NCBI taxonomy): Bacteria > Bacillati > Actinomycetota > Actinomycetes > Micrococcales > Pengzhenrongella > Pengzhenrongella sp. The sequence continues at coordinate 5,487 of NZ_DATCNW010000331.1, read as the reverse complement.
GCGGGTCGCCGAGCTGCAGCTCATGACGAGCAAGCCGTTCATCTACGTCTTCAACACCGACGACGCCGGGCTCGCGGACACCGCGATGCAGGACGAGCTGCGCGCGCTCGTCGCGCCCGCCGACGCGATCTTCCTGGACGCCAAGTTCGAGGCCGAGCTCGTGGAGCTCGAGCCCGAGGAGGCCGCCGAGATGCTCGCCGAGACGGGTGTCGGGGAGCCGGGTCTCGAGCAGCTCGCCCGGGTCGGGTTCCACACCCTGGGCCTGCAGACCTATCTCACCGCCGGCCCCAAGGAGACGCGGGCCTGGACCATCCACCGCGGCTGGACCGCCCCGCAGGCGGCCGGCGTCATCCACACCGACTTCCAGCGCGGCTTCATCAAGGCCGAGGTGATCGGGTTCGACGACCTGGTCGAGGCCGGATCCGTGGCGGCCGCGCGGGCTGCCGGGAAGGCTCGCGTCGAGGGCAAGGAGTACGTGATGGCCGACGGCGACGTGGTGGAGTTCCGCTTCAACGTGTAGGCCGAGCACGTCGAATCGACCACGGTCCGTCGGTGCCGTGCCAAGATCTGGGCATGTCGGGTGATGCAGCCGAGGTGCAGCTTGTCCCTGGCGAATCCACCGAACGGAGAAGAGCCCGACGGTTCCTCTGGGGGCTCTGTGTCGGGTGGCTCGGTGTTGGTCTCACGCTGTTGGCTGTGGTCGGGGTCCTTCCCTCGTGTTTGCTTTGGTTCGGTGTGATCCCGATCTGTACGGGGTTGGGCTGGGGACTGGCGACGAGGGCCCGGCGGTCCAGAGACTCATGGGCCTTGGGCGTCACGCGGAACCTCCGCCGCATCGCGCGCACCGCACGGATGCCTGACCTCGGAACCACCGTGATGGTCTACGCCTGCACCATCGCGGGCCTCACCAGCATTATCGTGGCGCTCATCGTCCACTAGCGCGTCACTCCCGGGACCGGGTCTTGGTCGGGGAAATCGATATCCTCGCGAGGTCGCCGTGCCTTGACCGCGTGCACAATGGTGCGCACAATTGCGTTACGGAGGAGGTGGTCATGAGCACTCCGAGCGAGACCATCAACATGCGGACGGACGTCGAGCGCAAGCGTCGCCTGCAGTTGGCGGCCGATCTGAGGCACGAGAGCCTCACGTCGTTCGTCCTGTCCGCGGCTGACGAACGGGCCGAACAGGTTATCGCCGACAGCCGGACTACCACCTTGCCCGGCGACTTCTTCGATGCCTTCTTCGACTCGCTCGCCTCGGAGCCGACGCCGGTCTTGAGAGACGCGGCGAGCCGGGTCCGTCAGAGCGTCCGACGTGACGGATAGTCCCCGATTCGGTTCCGCACCGCTCGATCCAGCCATTCACGACGTCACGCGCTTCGACTGCGGCGAGCCAGATCTGGACGTCTGGCTCCGCGACCATGCGGCACAGGCTGCCCGAGCCCGGGTCGCGAGGACGTTCGTCTGGGTGGAGGGCGACCGATCGCAGGTCGTCGGCTATTACGCGCTGAGCGCGCACGCCGTTCTTCGCAGTGCGGCCCCGAGCCGCATCGGCCGGGGCGTGCCCGATCCCGTGCCCGCGGCTCTGATCGCCAAGCTCGCTCTCGACCGCTCGCTCCACGGCCAACGGTTGGGCGATCTGCTCCTCGTGGATGCGCTCGCTCGCGTCATCGAAGCGAGCGAGGCGGGCCCGGCCGTACGCGCGATCGTCGTCGACGCCGCGACCGCCTGGGGACGCGCGTTGTACTCCCGGTTCGGCTTCGTGCCCGCACCTGGTCGCGACGACCGAATGATCGTGCGAGCCGACACGGTCGCCATCGCGCTGCGCCGTCACTGACCGCCGTCGTCCGCCCCGCGTCTCCCGGCCCAGACTGCGCACATCCGTAACCTCTGCGCACATCGGATGTGCGCAGGCCGCACCGATGTGCGCAGTTTGCGGCCACGTGGCCGACGGCGACGTGGCGTTTCCGCTTCGGCGTGTACGTCGGCGCGGTCGGCGGGGCTTATCGTTCGCGAATGGTGCGAACCCGCCGCTTCGAACGCGTGCCCTTCCCCGACCTGTCGCAGGTTCCTGGACTTCGGGTTGCGACGAAGGCGGACGTGCACGCGACGTCCCGGGTCGCCATCGCGGCGAGCCGGTGGCGGTGGCGGCACGCCGTTGCTCCGAACGCGTGGCTGGCCCTCGCGCTCGCGGGAATGTCGACAGTCCTGGCGGGGCTGTGTGCGCTCTTGGGCCTGCGCGGGTTCGCCATCGGCGCGTACGTCGTTGCACTCGGGTCCCTCCCCGCCCTGTACTTTCTGACCCCGCCGGACATCCGACACTGGGTCCGTCGACGCGTGGCCGGGTCACGCTGCGTCATCGTCCTGAGCGAGGACGAGACGGCGTTCCTCCTGATTGTGCGAATCGTGTCCAAGGGTCGGGGCTACTGGTTCCTCGGGCATCACGCCGCGCTCGGCGTCGGCGAGGGTCAGGGTGCGGCGCTGCGAGCGCGCTTGCGCGGCCCACTGCTCGCCCAGGCCGATGCGCAGGGCATCGTCATCGCCGCCGTCGTGCCCGTCCGGCTCGAGGCGCAACTCCTGCACGAGCTTCCCGGCGCTCGCGGCAGCGGACCATTTTTCTTTCGGCAGCTGGAACGCGAACCTGCCGGGGTTCGGACACCGAGCCCGTCGGCCTGAGTCCGGTGCTGTCGGTCGGGCGGCCGTTCTCACCCGCTGCCGTGACGGCTCGGTCTAGTGTTCGTCCATGCCACGCGCGGCCCGAGTCGATCGGGTCGTCGTCGCGCGTCTGGCGCTTCCCACCAGGATCCTGCTTCGGGTGCTGGCCGCCGGCTACCTCGCCGTGGGCGCCGGCGTCGCCGCTGCCGGCAGCGCGCCGGGCGATCGTGTGCCGACGCTTGGGCTGTGCGTGCTCGCGAGTGTCACCGGGGTGGCCCACCTGTCGGCGGCCGATGTTCGGGTGGACGCTCGCGGTGGCTACCTGCACGTCGTCAACCTCGTCACGACCTGGCGGCTCCCGGTGTGGTCGGTGCGACGCGTCCACGACGACGGGCTCGTGTTCCTCGTCGATCCGAGCGTCCCGGCCGGCCGGTTCGACCCGCCGTTCCGTCGGGTTGACGCGACGGTGCTCCAGAGCTCCCTGGCTGCACGGCTGCGGGGCAACTCACGGGCGAACGGTGCCATCAGACGGTTCGAGAATGCACGCACGGCGAGCCCGTGGGTCGACCCGGGGATGCACCCGCCGACCCGCCGAGCGCGGACCGGCGTCCTGTGGGCGTACGTCCTGCTGCCTGCCGCGGCGGCGCTCGCCGGGCTGATGGTGGGCGGGCTTTTCTCGTGAAAGGGGCGAAACTCTCGTTCCTGCCGGTGTGGCACGAGACCTGGAGCCAGGCCGACGACTCGCTCCATCGCCGGCTCGTCGGGGTGTTCACCGACCCGAACGCCGCGGCACGGGGGATAGCCCGGGCCCGTGCACTGCCGGGCTTCCGAGATGCTCCGCAGTCGTTCGGCGCCATGCGGGACAGTCCGGGCTCACTGATCCTGCGGGAGCATGTGCGACTACTGGTGCACACGGGCTTTTGGAGCCTCGCGAAGGCCGCGGCCTCCGACCCGCCGCTCGTCCACCTCGTCTCGCGCGGGCCGGTCAGCGTGCCGTTCCTCTTCGACCGGCATCGCGCTCTGGTCGGAATTGCGACCTCCCGGCGCGCTGCGGAACTTCTCTCCCTCGTCCGGCCACCCGAACTGCGGCCACCCGAACTCCGGCCACCCGAACTGCGGGCGGGCGACACCTCTGCGGTGCTTCAAGCCCTCCCGTTGGACACCGTGCTCTGGCCCGGGGGGTACCTCGCGGGCGACCTTCCCCTGCGCGCCCTCGAGCGGGTCCAGCCGGCCGATCTCAATACGCTCGGCGGGGCGGCACGAGGGGGATAAGATTGCCTTATGACCCTGCTGGCCGAATATCGCGATGCACGACGCGACGAGGATGTCGCGCGGCTGCGTCGGGTGATCGCGTTGCGCGCAATGACCGCCACGGGCATGAGTCAGCGGCAGATCGCCGACGCGTTGGGCATCTCCCAGCCGGCAATCAGTCAGCAACTCCGGAACGCGCCCGACCTCGAAGGTGTTCATCCCCGCGTGCTCCTAGATGCGGCTGCACCCGTGCTTAGCGCGCTGGCGGCGGAGCATGACTACCGGCGGCTGGCAGTGTTCGGCTCAGTCGCTCGCGGCGAGGCGCGTGAGGACTCCGATATCGACCTCCTCGTCGACCCGCCACCAGGTACGTCGTCGTTCGAGTTCATCAGATTCAAGCGGTTGATCGAGAAGGTCCTCGGCCGTGGGATCGACCTGATCTCGTACGGAGGCCTGAAGCCGAAGCTGGACGATGACATCAGACGCGACGCGGTGCTGCTGTGATGGACCGCAGGGCCGCGAAGGAATTGCGGCACATCGAGGGCTGGCTCGATCGTTCCGCCGAGATTGTCGCGCGTGGCAAGGATGCCTACCTCGCCGATGCCCTCCTGCAGGAGGCAGGGGACTCCCTGAGATGAAGCTCGGCGAGGCCGCGAATCGGTTGTCGCGGCTCGACGTGCTTGCCCCCGACGGCGTCGAGTGGGCGCTGGCCGTTGCGAACCGGAACTTCATCATCCATCAGTACGATCAGATCGACCGAGAGTTGACCTGGCTGACGTTGTCGGTTGATTCGCCTGCCTGGCGGAAGTCGCTGGTGGCGCTCGTCGTTGAGGCTCAGGCCGCACTCGACACAGGCGCCGGGTGACTGTCCATTCTCATCAGACCGATTGACCAGGCTCCGGCGCGCTCGGGGAGGCCGCCCGAGCGGCGCGCTCGACCCGGTCCCGGTAGCCCGTCCACCAGACCTCGTCGGTGGACGGCAGGTTGTCGTTGTCCACACGAAGCCCGACGCTCCCGTCGATCAGCTCGCGGACGATGTCCGCGTGCCCGGCGTGCCGGTTGGTCTCCGCGATCACGTGCACCAGGATCCGATGCAGCGTGACCTCGCTGCGCTCGGTGGGCCACCAGGGCACATGCCCGACGGCGTCCAGGTCGAGGGCGGCGATCGTCGCGTCGGAGTGCGCCCACACCCGGCGGTACAGCTCGACGATGTCGGCACGCGACTGAGCGGCCGTGGCCCACATGTCCGCGTTCGGCTCGGCATCCTCCGCGAGCCACGGCAGAGGCTCGTCGGACGGCCGCCCGAACGTCTCGCCGAAGTACCCGAGCTCGACGCTCGCCACGTGCTTGACGAGTCCGAGCAGGTTGGTGCCCGTCCGTGTGAGCGGGCGGCGAAGGTCATATTCGGGCACACCGTCGAGCTTCCACAACAGCGCCTCGCGCGCAGCCTGCAGGTAATTGTGGAGCTCGGCTTTCGGCTCAGCTGGAGACATGAAAGCCAACCTCTCACCAACCGCCCACGAACGCTCGCCCCGCCGGTGGTCGCCGACGCCCAGACTGCGCACATCCGTAACGACTGCGC